>CAYMQR010000024.1:16752-18085 GCA_964392195.1 uncultured bacterium
TGCGCCGTCGCTCGCTGTTGCTGGTTCCGCTGGTGCTCGCGATCGGCGGGACCGACACCTGCTCGCTGCCTTCGCCCACCAACCACCAGATCCCGAGCCTGCAGGGATTCACCGACGTCTCGCCGCACCAGATCGTGCGCACCAGCGCGAACGTGATCTACACGGTGGCGCCCACCTGCGCCGACTACCCCGAGTGCCCGAACAACGCGATCCGCGTCTACAAGGGCAATCAGGCCGGCACCCCCACCGCGTTCGTCGAGGTCGACGCCGCGCACGCGCAAGGCGGCGGCGTCGGTCAGCCGGCGGTGGCGATCGACGGCACCAACAAGATCCACGTGCTCTGGAACAAGCGGACCGGCTCCATGCGCTACGCGACCTTCGACACCAACACCGACCTGTGGAGCGCCACCGAGAGCCTCGGCACCTCGGGCTGGACCGACTTCGGCCAGGGTGAGGAAGGGACCGCGCTCGCGCTCGATGCCAGCGGCACGCCGCACGCGGTGTGGAGCACGCGCACCGGCATCAACAACCGGCTGCGGCTCAAGTACGCGCGCCGCCTCGCGGGCGGCTGGGAGACGCCGATCGACGTCGCCGACGTGGTCGACTGCCACCCGGCGTCGGACTACTGCAACGCCTGGCACCCGACGCTCGCGTTCACCCCCTCGGGCGAGCTCCTGCTCGCGTGGCTCAACGGCACCTACGACTACGTGCCCGACGGCCGGATCCGGATCCGCAAGCGCACCGCGGCGGGGGTGTGGCAGCCGTCGGTGGCGCTCGCCGCCGACGCGATGAGCGGCATCGACCAGGGTCCGTCGATGGTGGTCGGAACCGACGGCGTCGCGCACATCGCCTTCTGCGACACCCAGAACCGCATCCGCTACTGGTACGACGCGGGCGCGGGCTGGAAGGGCGACAAGCAGCCGGCCTCGCAGCAGACGCACAATCCCGCGCTCGGGATCGACCTCACCAACACGGTCTACATCTACGGGCACGGCACCCCGCAGGGTGGGTTGGGTGGTCACGGCAACAACATGTACTACTTCTCGAAGCCGTCGGGCGGCTCGTGGAGCGCGTGGACGCTCTACGCCAGCGGCTCGATCGACAGCTCGGCGTCGACACGCTGGTCGCAGTTCTTCCACTACCACCCCGAGAACGTCGACATCCTGTACTGGGCCGACTCCTACCCCAACTACCTCCTCGTCGGCGTGAACTGAGCTCCGTCGGAGGGCCGCGCTCCCGCGCGGCCGGCGATACGCACCGGCGTAGCAGCGCCGGGGCGGCGGGTCGCTGCGCGGTCGCCCACCCCAAATCCGGCGCGACAACGCGCCGCGCG
>CAYMQR010000024.1:18185-19371 GCA_964392195.1 uncultured bacterium
CGCGCCGCGCGGCCGGCGACACGCGCCGGCGTAGCAGCGCCGACCCGTTGGCTGGCTGTACGCGCCCCGGATTCGGCCCCCGGCCGCGAAGGATCGCGGCCCTCCGGGCCGCCAGCGATCGAGCGCGCCGCCGGGCGCCAATCCGCTCGCGATCTCGTCACGGCGCAGGAACCGCTCGATGGCGTCAGGTAGCTCGGGGCTCGGGTCCGAGCCGAGCCGCACTACGGAGGTGGCATTCGTGCGGGGTGCCCGGATGGTCCTGCGGGTGAGTGCGTGTGGTATGAACCGAACCTCCCCGGGCGTGCCCACGTATTCATGCCGAGAACGGACCTCCGGCCACCCGCCATGGCCGACCCGCCGGACGAGGAACTGCTCGCACGCGTCGCGAGCTCCGAGCGCGAAGCGCTACGGCTCCTCTACGAGCGGTATTCGCAGCGAGTGTTCGCCAGTGCGATCAAGCACACCACCGACCCCGAGATCGCTTCGGACATCGTCCAGGACGTGTTCCTGGCGGTGTGGATCGGCGCCAAGGGCTTTCGCCCCGAGCGTGGGACCGGCGAGCAGTGGCTGTTCGCGATCACCCGCAACAAGGTGCAGGACCACTGGCGCCGGCTCGGGCGCCTCGGCGCCGCGCTGGTCGAGGTCGCCGGGGTCGTGCCCACCGAGCTGGTCCCGGAGGGAGCCGACGGCGTCGCCCGCCGCGAGTCCGTGGCCCGTGCGCTCGCGGCGCTCAACCCCGAGCAACGCGAGCTGGTGGAGCTCGTGTACCTGAAGGACCTGCGCTTCCAGGAGGCCGCGCGCGCGCTCGGCATTCCCCTCGGCACCGTGAAGTCGCGGATCCACGTCGCGCTCGCCGCGATGCGTGGGGCGCTGGAGGCGCGCCGGTGAAGTCTCCCCACGCCGCGCGGGTTCGTGAGCCCTCACGTCATCCGCCCCGCGAGCGGCTGGTGAGGTTCGCTCGCGGCGAGGCGTGGCGCACCGAACGCATCGTCATGGAGGCCCACCTCTTCCACTGCGACGCCTGCTCCCGGGTGTTGGCCGACGAGCGCGTTCCGGTGGACGAGCCCTTCCTCACCGGAGCCGTGAGCGCCTCGCGGTGCGCGACAACCGGCGCGGTCGCGCCGCCGGCCTTCGAGGCGGTGTGGAACGAGGTCGAGGAGCACGAGCGCGCGCGCTGGCCGAGCGA
>CAYMQR010000025.1:0-19366 GCA_964392195.1 uncultured bacterium
ACGGGTACCGGTTCATCGTCGCGGTGCCATCGATCGGCCCTTACGAGCGCCGCTACCAGGAGCTCGGGGTGCGCGTCGTACCGATGCCCGTGTCGATCCTGCGGCGCTCGCTCAACCCCGTGACGATCGCGCGGATGTTCGCCCTCACCCCGCTCAACGTACGCGCGCTGCGCAGGATCATCCGCGAGGAAGGCGTCGTGCTCGTCCACACGCAGAAGATGAACACGCTGGTGGGCGACCTCGCGGCCCGCGCGGAGGGGATCCGCTCGGTGCACTCGATTCACGAGGTGCCGCTGTGGCCCGAGGCGCTCTACCGGGCGATGGCCGCGCCCATCCCGCGGCTGGCCGACCGCGTGGTGCTGACGTGCGAGCCGAGCCGCGGTCTGCTGGCCGAGAGCCAGCGCCAGAGCAGCCACGTGCGCCTGATCTACAACGGCATCGCCCTCGAGCCGCCGGTCCGAGACCGATCGGCGTTGCGGCGGAGTCTCGGGGTCGGCGACGACGCGTTCTTCGTGACCACCGGCGGCCGGCTCGCGCCGAGCAAGGGCTTCGAGTTCTTCCTCGAAGCGGCGCGCCGGATCGCACCGGCCCACCCGGCGACACGGTTCCGCCTGATCGGCGACATCATCTCGGAGGAGGACGCGCCGTACCGGGATCGGATCCGCGAGCAGGCGCGCGGGCTCTCTCTCGGTGAGCAGTTCGCGCTCGAGGGATTCCGCGACGACTACCGTCAGGTGATAGGAGTCAGCGACCTGTTCGTGCTGCCGTCGTTGTACGACACGCTGCCTTCGATCGTGATCGAGGCGATGGGGATGGGCGTCGCAGTCGTCGCCACCCGCGTCGGCGGCGTGCCGGAGCAGGTCGAGGACGGGGTCACGGGGATCCTCGTGCCCCCGAACGACCCGGCGGCGCTCGAGGAGGCGATCCTGTCGCTGATGCGAGATCCGGAGCGGCGACACCGGATGGCGCGCGCCGGGCGTGAGCGAGCCCTCGACGTCTTCGGGCTCGAGGCGTACGTCGCGCGAACTCGCGCCTTGTACGAGGAGTTGCTAGGCTCTTCGAGCAACCCGGAGGCCCAGCCGACGAGCAAACCCGAGCCCGAACCGTCCGGGCTCGCATCCCGTAGACCTGCAGGTCGCGTCCAGCCGCTCGAGCGGGCGGACGCTTGATCCGGGTCGGCGAGACGGGGCCAGCACACCCGGCAACGCCGGCCCCGCGCAGAGGTTGAGTTGAAAATCCTGTTCGTTTACGACGAGATCCGCCTCGACATCCCGGGCTTCACCGGCTACTACCAAGAGGGGCTCGCGAGCCTATCGGCGTGCGCGCGCCAGGCTGGCCACCAGACGGAGCTGCTGCACCTGACCCGGCCGCTGTCGCGCGAGGAGTTCGACGCCGAGCTCGAGCGACGGACCTTCGACGTCATCGGCTTCAGTTCCCTCACGCCCACCTTTCCCGACGTGCGCCGCCTCGCGCCGTTCGCGCGCGAGCGGTTCCCGACCACGCCGATCCTGTACGGGGGTGTCCATCCCACCCTCGACCCCGAGAGCTCGATCCACGTCCCCGGTGTGGACGGCGTGTGCGTCGGTGAAGGCGAAGAAGCGCTCGTCGAGGTCCTCGACCGGATGCAGGCCGGCCGCGACTGGTCCGACGTGCGGAACTTCTGGGTGCGCCGCGGCGACGACATCTCCCGCAACCCCACCCGCCCGCTGGTGACCGACCTCGACAGCTTGCCGCTGCCCGACATCGAGCTCTTCGACTTCCCGAATCTGTTCTCGAGCCGCGAAAAGATGGCGATGCTGACCGCTAGCCGCGGCTGCCCCTACAAGTGCACCTATTGCTCCAACCACGCGCAACAACAGCAATATCCGAACAAGGGTGACTACGTCCGGTTCAAGAGCGTGGACCGGACGATCGCCGAGGCGCGGCAGCGGATCCACGCCCGGCCGGACGTCGAGATCCGCTACCTCGACTTCTCCGACGACATCCTGCCGCTCCGCCGTTCGTGGTTCTCCGAGTTCGCCGAGCGGTTCCCCAAGGAGGTCGGGGCGCCGTTCCAGTGCAACGTCCTGCTGAGCCTGCTCAACGATCAGTCGGTCCGCGAGCTCAAGCAGGCCGGTTGCGGCCTACTCGTGTTCGGCCTCGAGTCCGGGAGCGAGCGGATGCGCGACCTCATGAAGCGGCCGCCGGTCACCAACCAGCAGATCGTCCATCTCGCCGGATTGCTCCACCAGCACGACCTCCACATCGGCACGTACAACATGGTGGGGCTGCCGACCGAGACCACCGAGGAGATGCTGGAGACCATCAAGCTCAACGCCACGATCCATCCCAACAAGATGAACGTGTTCTTCTTCCAGCCCTACCCGAACACCGACATCCACCGCATGTCGGTCGAGATGGGCCTCTACCACCCGAGCCGGGACCTCTACAACAACTGGCGGACGGGTCCGGTGCTCGACAAGGGCACGGTCTCCCCCGAGCAGATCGTCTTCCTGCACCGCTTCTTCAAGCCGCTGGTGCGGACTTACCGCCTCGGGCGGCGCGGTTCACGGGGCTTCGACTCCGCGTTCGACCACATCCTCGAGCGCGTGTTCTTCGCCCATCCGAAGCGGATGGAGCTCTGCACGCGCGCCTGGGACCGGTTCCACGCCACCGCCAAGTTCCTCTACGTCAAGGCGGTGCTGCCCTTCTGGAGCCGCCGCAAGCACGAGCTCTCGGACCACCTCGCGATCGCCAGCCCCAGCGTGCCTGCGTGGCGGCGCATGGTGCGGCGCGTTCGCCGCTTCGCGACGCTCGCGGGCCGTCACGGACCCCAGTTCCTGCGCTACGCCACGCCCCGCAAGATCGGCAACCTGGCGCTCGCCCAGTGGCAGATGCTGACCCGCTCCACGCGCGTCCGCGGCTATCCGTTCGAGGTCATCGTCGACCCGAACAACTACTGCAACCTTCGTTGCCCCCTGTGCCCGACTGGACAGCACGTCAACGAGCGCAATTACGGCGAGATGCCGTTCAGCCAGTACGAGAAGTTGCTCGACGAGCTCGCGCCCTACTTGTTCAAGGTCCGCTTCTACAACTGGGGCGAGCCGCTGCTCCACAAGTCGATCCACGACATGATCGCCGCGGCCCACCGGCGGCGGGTGTCGACGGAGATCTCGAGCAACCTGAGCCACAACTGGACGACCGAGGACGCCGACAAGCTCATCCGCTCGGGTCTCGACCGCTTGATCGTGTCGCTCGACGGAGCGAGCCCCGCGACCTATCGCGTCTACCGGGTCGGCGGTGACTTCGAGAAGGTCACCCGGAACGTGCGAATGCTCTCCGATCGCAAGAAGGTGCTCGGCATCCGCTCGCCGGAGATCGAGATCCAGTTCATCGTCATGCGCCACAACGAGCACGAGGTGGACGAGGTCCCCGCCCTCGCGCAGAGGCTCGGCGCCGACCACCACCGCCTGGTCCCGGTCGTCCTGAACCAGGGCGACTCGAAGCAGCGCGCTCAGTATCTCCCCGCCGAGGGTCGCTTCAGCCGCTACGACTACGACGGTGGATTCACCGACAAGATCTTCGCTTCGCAGCCGGTGTGTCCGTGGCCATGGCGCAGCGCCGTGGTGAACTGGGACGGCTCGGTCTCGTCGTGCTGCATCTTCGAAGGCGCCAAGACCGAGATGGGGAACGCCTTCGAGCCCGGCGGCTTCAAGGGGGTGTGGACCAACGGCTCGTATGCCGCCGCTCGCGCGGCGCTCACAGGTCGCCCTTCCACGACGACGTCGAGTGACGCGGCCGGTGGGTCGGCGCACAAGGGCCACGAGCTCTGCGCGCGCTGCATGGGCATGCCCCAGGCGATGTCGGATAGCCAGCGCGGCCTCTACTGAGGCTGCGTCCGTCGCGGCGGAGCGCGCCCGCCCGGACGGACGGGACCTTGACGCGGAGCGCCGCGTTGGGTTGCACACGCTTTCAGCGCCCACCCCAGGGCTGCAGCCCCTGGCTGCGATCCGGCCGTAGGCGGGCGGTTTTGTTGTCCAAGCGACGCGAAAAGCCATCAGGATTCAAGCTGCTTGAGCCCTTGAACGGCTCCTGCGACGGGGTGGCCCGCGCTTTGCGAGAGCGGTGCTCGTATCGCGAACCCGAGGAGGACCGCCCATGAAACTCTCACTCGAACGGCTCGCTCGCGCCATCGGTGACTCGCGAGCCAACTTCTACTCCTACTACGCGCCGAGCTGGGCGACGCCCGAGGGTCTCGCGGCCATGCGCCGCGGGCTCCTGGGAGCCCTCGCGGACTCAACGAGCGAGGCTCGGCCCGCCGGCACCGTCCACGCGCTGCGCCCGCGCGCCCGCCGCCCGACATCGCAACTGCCTCACGCCGCCTGAGCGGCCCTCACTGCACGGCCCCGCCCGCACCGCACCCATCCGCCCGGGCGGGCGACCGGCGGCTCGGCTGATCTGCCCTCGCGCTCAGCGCTGCACGAGGAACAAGCTCACCTGCGGCACGTAGGTCACCACGAGCAGCGACAAGATCATCAGGATCCAGAACGGTAGCGTCGCCGAGTAAAGCTGCGTGAGCGGCTTGTCGAAGCGGCTCGACGAGAGGAACAGGTTGAGCCCCATCGGCGGAGTCATGTAGCCGATCTCGAGGTTCAGGAGGAAGAGCGCACCGAGGTGGATCGGGTCGATGCCGTACTGCTTGGCGACCGGAACGATGATCGGCACGACGATGAAGATCGCCGAGAAGATCTCGACCATGTTCACCACCAGCAGGAACGCATTCAGGATGATGAGGAACTGAACTTTCGAGCTCGCGTACTGATGCAGCCACTCGAAGAGCTTGGACGGGACCTCGGCGTCGATCACGTAGTTCATCAAGCCGAGCGCCGCACCGAGCACGACCAGGATCGAGCCGACCAGCGTCATGCTCTTCACGACCACGCCCCCGAGGTCGCCTGGCTTGATGTCCTTGTAGATGAAGACCTCGACGACGAGGACGTACATCGCCATCACCGCCGAGGCCTCGCCGGCGGTGAACCAGCCTCCGTAGATGCCGCCGATGACCAGGAACGGAAGCGGAATCTCCCACGCCGCTTCCCGCGCCGTGCCCGCGAGGATCTTCCCGGAGAACGGGATCCTCGGCACCCCGGCCTTCCAGCCGACGATCAGGGTGTAGATACCCAGGATCACCATCAGCAGCAGGCCCGGCAGGGCGCACGCCGCGAACAGCTTGTCGATCTCCACCTTGCCGACGATCCCGTACAGGATGATCGGCAAGCTGGGGGGAAACAGCAGCCCCAGGCTTCCGGTGGTGGTCAGCAACCCGAGAGTGAACTTCTCCGGGTAGCCCTGGTCCCTGAGCATCGGGTACAGCAGGCCGCCGAGCGCGATGATCGTCACGCCCGAGGCGCCGGTGAAAGCGGTGAAAAGCGCGCAAGTCACGAGGCCCACGACGGCCATCGAGCCGGGAAGCCACCCGAACATCGCCTGAGCAAGGTTCACGAGACGCCGCGGCGCCCCCGACTCCGCGAGCAGGTAGCCGGCGAACGTGAAGAGCGGCACCGCGATGAGCGACGGCATCGTGGTGAGCCGCTGCATCTCCACGATCACGGCGCTGAGCGACAGATCCGCCTGATGGAACAGGAAGAGCGCCAGGAAGCCGAGCAGCGCGTAGACCGGCGCACCGAGCGCCGAGAGCACCAGCATCAGGATGGTGATCAGGAAGGCCGTCATCGTCGTTTCCAGTCTCGCCCTGTCGCCTCGAGGTGGTGGCCGGATCGAGCACCCGTCGCCGTGTCCACGGCGGCGGAAGCTCGGGGCGCCGTCACGCCGGCTCTTCGGTACGCGGCGGCATCCACGGCTCGCAGATCTTGATGAGGTAGTGGATCGTGAGCAGCAGGAACCCGGCGGGGAGGATCACCTCGAACACCCAGGCGGGCATCTTGAACGTACCGATCGAGAACAGCGCGGAGCCGTCGGTGTACCCCTCGCGCCAGAACTCGTAGGCCGCCCACGCGAGCACCGCGCTGACGACCGCCGTGAACGCATGGCAGACGCCGGCGACGACGTGGCGAATCCGACCGCGCAGCAGGCGCTGCGCCACGTCCATCGCGAACTGCCGGTCGCTCGCGGCGGCCAGCATCGCGCCGAGCAGCCCGATCCACAGCACGAGGAACTTGAGCAGGCTCTCGGCCCACAGAATGCCGCCCGAGAATCCCACCATCCGCAGCAGCGACTGGAGCCAGCCCAGATGGTCGGACGAGAAGACGTTCCGCAGCACCACCTGCAGGAACGCCATCCCTACCATGAACACCAGGATGGCGATGGTCAGCGCCCGCTCGACGCTGGTGAGACCGTCCTCGAGCTTTCGAAGGAATCGCATCACCGGGTCCCCGTCAGAACAGCGAGTCCGCGTCCACCAGGAGCTTCTTCGCCTTCTCCTTCGCGACCTTGGTCGCCAGCGTCTGGCCAGCCAGGACGTCGTCCGGAGCCGCGACGACCTCCTTCAGCAGGGCCTCGAACAGATCCCTGTCCTGCGTGCCGACGGCGTAGTACTGGGCGTAGAACACCTTGGTCAGCAGGAACTTGCCGTCCGTGAGCTCGACGGCGCGGTCGAAGTTCTGCTTCGAGAGCTTGGGATCGCCGCCGAGGGCCTTGGGGCGGCCGGCCTGGTAGATACCCATGAACAAGCGCGGCCCGGCGAAGTAGTAGCCCTCGTCGAGCTCGACCGCGCGCTTCATGACCGACTCCACCTTGGGCAGCGCGATGAGCGCCTTGGCCGAGCCCTTCGCGCTGTTGATCGCACCGGCCCAGCAGTTGCCGAACCAGAAGAGCGAGCCGATGTCGCTCTTTCCGACCTTCGTCACGGCCTTGCCGAACGACTCGAGGTCACCCTCGTCGGCGGACTTCGCGAACCCCGAGTACGCCGAGTCGAGCGCTCGCAGCGCGTGCGCGCGCCCTTGCTCGAAGAGCACCCGTGCCCGGTCCTTGTCCTCGTCCATGACGAAGATCAGCGCGTAGCTGCAGAAGGCGCGCGCGGTCAGCGTCGCCATCTCCTCGTTGCCCGGGTCGATCGACGCGAGACCATCCAGCAGCAGGAGGTTGGACGGAACGCCATCGCGGACCAGTCCGGGATCCGGCTGGTCGTTGACGCGGGTCAGCAGGTCGTTCATGGTCGGCGCCATCGCGCGGACCGCGAGCTGCTGGGTGCTGCAAGCGGCCGTCGAAGCGATCAGGCAAACGACGCCGAAGCGAAGGGCCAGCCGGGCGCGAAACGTCACTCGAGCCTCCTCGGAGCTCGGCGGCGGGAGCGGCCACCGCCGACGGTAAACGGGTTCGGCCACGACCGCGGCCAAACCGCGCCCTTGTACACAAGCGCCGTGGGGCGAGTCAACGAGAGAGTCCAGGTGGGGCCCCGGAAGATCGTGACCCGTCGTGGACACCGCCCCCCCGCCCGGCGCCTAGACCCGGGTTCGGCAATCCCGAGGGACGAGGAACACGAACGTGGCGCCCTTCCCTTCCTCGCTGAGGACCTCCACCGATCCGCCGTGAAGCTCGACCAGCGTTCGCGCGATCGACAGTCCCAGCCCTGCCCCGCGCCGCTTCCCGCCCGGTGGTGTGCGTCCCTGCGTGAACGGATCGAAGATGCGCTCGAGGTCCTGCGCGGCGATCCCTGCGCCGGTATCGGCCACGCTGAAGCGCACCCTGCCGTCGGCGCCCTCGACGCCGACCCGGACGCACCCGCCTCGGGGCGTGAACTTGAGGGCGTTGTCGACGAGGTTCATCAGCACCTGGTGAAGCTTGTCGCCGTCCGCCCACACCGTTCCCGGAACGTCCGCGGCGATCTCCGCGGCCAGCTCGATGCCGCGCTCGCGAGCGGTCGGCATGAAATACCCGACCACCGCCTCGACCGCCCGCCGAGGCTCGACCGGCCCCGCGAGCAGCTCCGTTCGTCCCGACTCGATCCGCGCCAGGTCGAGGACGTTGTCGACCATGCGCGACAGGCGGTCGATGTTGTCCTGACAAGAGCGAAGCAGCTCCTCCTGGTCGCCCGTGAGCGGACCGACCATGTGCTCGAGCATGACCGCGAGATTCGTGTGCATCACGGTTAGCGGGCTGCGCAACTCGTGACTCACCCGGGACACGAACTCGCTCTTGAGCTGATCGAGCTCGCGGAGCCTGTCGGTGGCGCGCCGCAGCTCGCCGGTGCGCTCCTCGACGAGCCGCTCGAGCTCGCGCTGATGCATCTGGTTGTCCAGCACCAGCCGGCGACGCTCCAGCGCTCGGCGCAGCACCGCGAGCACCTCGGACTCCTGGACCGGCTTGACCAGGAACCCGTCCGCGCCCTTCGTGAGGCAGGTGATCGCGGTCTTGAGGTCGCTCTGACCGGTGAGCATCACCACCGCGAGCTCGGGGTCGACCGCCTTGAGCCAGCTCAGCAGCGCCACCCCGTCGGGTCCGGGGAGCACCACGTCGAGGACCGCGCCGGCCGGTGCGGCGGCCTTGGCCTGCTTGAGCGCCGAGGCCGCGTCCTCCGCCTCGCTGACCCGGAACCCCTGACGCTCCAGTATGGCGGCCAGGTCACGACGAACCACGGCGTCGTCGTCGACGACCAGCACCGATTCCGCGCTCATCACACCATGGCCTCGATCGGGCGATGGTACCATGCAGTCACTCCGTGATCATCCACACGCCGACGACATCCGAGTTCCTTCCGTCCTTGACACTTCACGGGGCGGTGCGTCATAGTCCCTCGATCGGCCTGCGGCCGCGCAATCATGGCAAAAACCGACCTCATCGACGCCGAAGGCACCATCATCGAGTCGCTGCCGAACGCGATGTTCACGGTGCAGCTCGACAATGGTCACCGCGTACTGGCCCACGTTTCGGGCAAGATGCGCAAGTACTACATCAAGATCCTCCCGGGCGACCGCGTGAAGATTCAGATCACGCCCTACGACCTCACCCGGGGCCGGATCGTCTACCGCGAACGCGGCTGATCGCCGGCGCGCGATCCACGGTTTGCGCGTTCGTCGTTCCACCCCGCCGGCCGTCCGTCCTCGTTCCGACCAGCCCGGCGACGGGCTTTCAGCGCGCGGCTGACGACCCGCGACGCGAGTGACCGTGGGTTCGACGGTCCGTTTGCCGCGCCTCGCGCTGGACAGGGCCGGTGCGGTCCAGCTCGAGCTCGACGGGTCGGCCGTGGCGGTCTTCCTCATCGACGGGGCGCCGCACGCCGTCGAAGGCCATTGTCCCCATCGCGGGGCGCCGCTCGGCGAAGGGACTTTGCGGGGCCCGATCCTCACGTGCCCCTGGCACCGCTGGACGTTCGACGTGACGTCGGGGCGGTGTCTCTCCCACCCCGCCCGCGACGTCCGCTCGCTCACGGCCACGGTGGATGGTGACGATGTCGTGGTCGAGATCCCCTGACCGAAGAATGCTGGACCGGCGCATCGCCGGCGTGCTGGCGGTGGTCTGCGCCGCCGGGCTGGGGGCCTACGCTGCGGCGCTCACGCTGCCCGCCTGGGAGACCGATACCTGGGTCCTCAACCTGCTGGCGCAGCGAACGCTCCAGGCGCATTCGTGGGCGGAGGCCGTCGGGGTTAGCCGGTTCGTGCTCGACAACCCCAAAGGCTGGAGCGACCTCTTCATCCTCGTCTCCTGGTTCGCGATCTACGGCGCCGTCGGCGCCAACATCTTGGTGTTCCATGCCTTCGGGATCGCGTGCCACGTGGCGACTGCGACGTTGCTCGCCCTACTCGCCGCGCGCTTCAGCGGCTCGGCGCGCGTCGCCTGGTGGACGGCCACGATCTTCGCCGTCCTTCCGCTTTCGCACGACGTGGTGGCGGTCGAGGCCCATTCGCAGTATCCGCTGTTCGGCGTGCTGTTCCTGGGTTCCTGGTGCCTGCTCGCGCGCTGGCGCGACCGCGGGAGCCGGCTCGCCCTCGGCGGCGCGGCGACGCTCTACGTGCTGGCGCTCGCGACCAAGGAGCTGGCGTTCGCGCTGCCCCCCGCGCTGCTCTTCGAGATCGCCGCGGCGCGTGGGCGCGGAGCGCCTCGTGATGCGGACGACGCGTCGGGCGGACGGGCATGGATCGGCCTGGCGCTGAGTGTCGTGGCCGCCGCGCCGTTCTTGGTTCGCCCGTTCTGGGTGTCGGTCGTCGATCCGCAGAACGCCACCTCGCCGGCCGACGCCGCGATGATGAGCGACCTGCTCCACTTCCTCACCCCCGCCGTCCTCGGCCCCAAGATGGTCACCGATCTCGGCCGCTGGGTGCTCACGCCGTTCGCAGGCGAAGGCGTGGCGGCGCCGACGTACCCGATCAACGCGGCCATCTCGCTCGCCGCGTTCGTGGTCGGGGCATGGGCCATGGCCCGCGAGCGGTGCGTCACGCGGTGGCGAGTCGCGCGCCCGATGCTGTGGATCGTCCTCGGGTATCTGCCCGTCGGCTTCCAGCTCGACCACGCCTCGTTCGAGAAGACGGGCCAGCTCTACCTCGCATCCATGGGCATGGCGCTGGCCTGGGGCGAGCTCCTCGGGAGTGGATCGCTGCTCGTCCGAGCGCGAACCGCGCTCGGATGCGTGCTCGCGGTCGCGATGGCGGCGCACCTCCAGCTCCTGCACCGCGCCATGCGCGTGCACGGCGACCGCGTCCAGGCGGCGGCCCACGCGCTCGAGGGCGAGCTCCGCGCCGCGCCCGCCGGCCACGACCTCGTGATCGTGGGCGAGGAGCGGCTCGACCGCGGCGCCATCGACGCCGTCGTCCTCCAGGTCTCGCACGACCTGGGCACGGTTCCGACGCGGGTTTCGTGGATCGGTGGCGGCGGGGCGACGCGCGACGTCGCGGTGTGCCCGGCCGATGCATGGACGTTGGACACGCGCGCGTCCCGTTTGCTGACCTGGGACGACGAGCAACACCGGTTCGTGCACCTCGCCGACTCCTGGGCGCTGGCCCGCGCCCTCGCCTGGCGGAACCCGGATCCCGAACGCGTCTGGGTTCGCGACGTCTGCGTGGTCACGGATCAACGGCGCTTGGTGCTGACGACCGAAGTGCTGCCCGAGCTGTCTCCGACGACGATCCTTCCCCGCCTGTGACGTCACGCCGCTCGACGCGCGGCTCGCCGATCCGCGACCGAGCTCCGCGTCACCGCCGGCTTCGGGCCAGCGCCAGCCCGATCCGGGTGTCGGGCACGACGAGGCCGAGTGGAGTCGTGACGGCGCTCGGCGGCAACTCGATCGCGAGCGGCACGAAGAACGAGTTGCCCTGCTCGAACATCATCACGAACCGATCCGGACCGTCCTCGATCACGCAAGGCGCGCCTTCGTCCACGATCGTCTCGAGCGCCGGCAACACCGGATCGCCCGAGGCGTCGGTGCCGAGCAGCGCCCGCAGAACGGCGAGCACCACGTCCGGCAGCGCCGCCGCGAGGTCGGGTGGAAACGGCACGTTGCCGATCTCGAGCGGGGTCTTCTCGGCCACCACGGGGTTGATGCCCGGATCGGCGCGGGTCCAGTGCGATCCGTCCGTGCTCGCCGCGTACCCGATGGATCGATTCCTCTCGCCGGGGGTGACGCCGTCGCGGTCGTCCCCGGTCAGCGGATTCCGCTCGACGGGCACGTAGCCCGAGTAATACAGCCCGAAGCGCGGCGGCGTCTGACTCGCATCGAGCACGACGCTCGGGCTCCCCACGTGACCGGGCGCGACGCCGGACGTGGTGACGCCTTCCCACGGCAGCGCGGGCGCCAGCACCGGTCCGTCTTCCGGGTGCTTCACCCAGTCGACGCCGTCGGGGGAGGTCGCGAGCCCGATCCCCGCCCCGTCGCCACCCTCGTACCAGAGCCAGAGCTCCCGACCAACGCGAGCGACCGTGGGCGCCGCCACTCGGCCTGCTTCCCATTCACGATCGGGCACGATGACCGGCGGACCATGCTTGGTCCACCGCATGCCGTCGGCGCTGGTCGCGAGTCCGATCCCGCGCCCTCCGCCACCCTCGTACCAGAGACGGTAGGGCTGGGCGATACCGGGCGATTCGTCGACCACGATGGCCGGCGCGCCCACGGCCCCCTGCTCCCAACCGAGCGATGCCTCGAGCACGCGCCCTCCCGGCCCTGCCTCGTAGAGCGATTCGGGACTCGACGCTTCGCTCCGCCAGATGCCGGCGCGGCTCGAGGCACCGGCGCGCGCGTAGAACAGAACGTACCGGTCGTGCGCCTTCACCAACGACGGTTCGACGACGCGATCCGACTCGGGCATCACCTCCAGCGTCCAGGGCTGGACCAGGTTCGTCGCGTCCCCGTCGAGATCGACCTTGTCCCACGGTGCAACCCCGGCGGACGGCAGGTTCTGATCTCCACGGTCCTCGTGACCAGCGTCGGCCAGCGTCCCGCAACCACCGAGGAGCGCACAGGCGACGAGCGCGATCGACCGCAGATCGCGCATCTCAGTAGACAACGCTCGCCGAGATCGAGAGGCCGACCACGCTCCCGCCGGATCGATAGTTCCCGACCGGGTCGGCCGGATCGTTCTTGCGCGTCGCACGGTCCTCGAGGAGCTGCGCTCCTCCGCTCAGGTCGATGCGCGGCGGCGCGCGCAGCACGTCCTCGAGAGTGTGGATCTCGAAACCGATCCCACCGCCCACGCCGTGGACCGGATTGTCGACCAGGTTGGTCGTGCCGCCCTGGTTGGGTGCCGGGCTCGGCCGGTAGAAGTAGCCGAGGCGTAGCTCGGTATCGACCCACGCTGTCCGCGCCGCCTTCCACGCCAGCCCCACCGCCGGCTCGAAGGTGTCGTGGAAGTTCGGGTCCGGCACCGGAAACTCGGGAAGCGTCGGCAGGAGGTCGGCGAGGCCGCCGCTCAGGATGGTCGTCGTGCTCGGGATAGGTGGGACGTAGCTCGACCAACCGCGCCAGGTGAGCTGGGCCGTCGTCAGCACCGAGTCGAGCGGCCGCCACGCGACGGCGAGCGCCGCCTGCTGGGGCTGGAAGTGGGTGACCGTGAGAGCGCTGACGTCCAGGACGCTCGCCTCGATGATCGGGATCGGGTTCGGCGGAATCACCAGCGGATCGAAGTGGATGACCACCGGCGTGTCGAGCTCGATCGAGACCTCGCCTCGGTAGGCGAGGCCGACCTCCCAGCTCTCCAGTGGCCGGATCCGCAGGCCCGCCATCGGCGCCGCCACCGCGAGCTGCGCCGCCTCCAGCGACCCTTCGCTGACGCCGACGCCCTCCTGGCGAATCACGAAGTCGACCCCGCCGGCGTTGTCCCCGATGACGTTCGCGCCCACGCCGACGTCGAGCCACTCGTTGATCCGCACCGCCACCGGCAGGAGCACCGCCAGCCGCTGGCTCGCGTTCGAGTAGAGCGCGAACTGCACCTTGTCCCGCGACTGAACGAGGAAGCGAACGACGCGTGCGTCGGGGACGTGGAACGCGCCACCGAATGCGACCCGCGCCCCGAGCAGCTTGCCGGGGAGCACGAAGCCGAACTCCAGGCCCTCGGTACTCTCGACGCCGACATCACGGCCATCGATCTCGAGCGCGGGCTGCTCCGTCATCCAGCCCATCTCGCCAACGATGCCGGACGCGGACACCAGCCCCGCCGGGTTGTACCAGGCGGCGCTCATGTCGTCGGCGATCGCGGTCCCCGCGTTGCCCATCGCGCGGTTGCGCGCTCCGAGGCCATAGAGGTCGAGCGGATTCGCAGAAGCGCCGGCGGCGAGCGCCGCCACCAGGCCCAAGGCCGAAAGCAGGGCGCTTCGCCCGGGGCTCTTCATCGATCGAGCAGCTCAAGCTCGGTGCTGACCGTCAGCCCGGCGTGATAGAGCACGCCCTCGCTCTCGACCGCCGGGAAGCCGGGGTTGTCGGACGGGACGTCCACGTCCTTCACGTGCGTCCGGGAAAGCAGGACCTGCGCCTGGACGTACGCGTCGACGCGCAGCGGGTGAGGTAACCGGCTGCCCAGGGCCTCCTTGATGGCAAGCCCCAGCCCGCCGCTCACCACGTGCCGGTCGTTGTCGAGGAGGTTGGTCTCACCGGACTGCTCGGGCGCCGGGCTGGGCTCGAACGCGTAGCCGGCCCGCAAGGCCCAGTCTGCGGCGCCGTCGGACACCAGCCGGTATTCGGCTCCGATGCGGGCGCTGACCGTGTCGTGGAACGCCGGGTCCCGCACCAGCGAGTCCGTGAACACGATCGGCAGGACCGGGATCGTGAGGTCGAGATCGATCCGGAGCGCGGGGTCCGGGAAGGCTGACCACCGATTCCAGAGCGCTTCGGCGGCGACGGTCCAGTCCGCATCCGGACTCCACGCGACGCCCACCTCGAGTTGCTGCGGCGTGAACATCGCCGTGGCGCTGAAGTCCACCACTAGCGGCAACCCGCCGAGGAACGCGTTGACCGGGATCCGGTACGGCACCTCGAAGGCGTCGCGGAAGACCACGCCCGCTCGCCAGCCGGACAGCGCGGGTACCAGCACGTCCCCGTCGGCACGAATGCCCACGAGCGGGCTCAGGATGGTCTTCAGCTCCTGATCGATGTCGAACGTGGCGTCGCCGCGCGCGCCGAGGCCGAGTTCGAGCGACCCGACGGTGTTGTCGAAGAGCAGCACGCCGACGCCCACCTGGAGTCCAGGCCACGGCTCGAACGCCAGGCCGGGCAGCAAGTGCAGCATGCGGGCGGTGTTCTGGTGGAGCACGAACTGCGGCACCGTGGGAAACGGCACGGACTGCTCGAGCAGGACGTCGCCGGACATCTGCAACGCGAGCCCGAACGCAGCGCGGATCCCGAGCACCCGCTCGAGGGGAATCGGGAACGTCGAGCCGAACACGACGCTCGCCACGTCCCCGGGCGGCGACGACTCACCGTCGATCGAGAAGTCGTAGCCCAGGTAGTCGAAGCCGAGGGTGACGGTGGGCAGGGCTGGCGTCACCACGCCCGCCGGGTTGTCGTAGGCGGCCGACGCGTCGCTGGCGAGCGCGGCGTAAGCGTTCCCCATCCCGATCGCGCGGCCCCCGAGTCCGTACGAGAACCAGGCATGGGCGCCCGCGTCTCGTGGCGCCGCGAGCACACACGCGAGCACGGCGAACGCCACGCTGCGGCTCGCCGTCCGTGCCCCGAAGGCGCCCGGATCGATCGAGCCCGCGATTCTCCGCTGCCCGCGCTCAGGGGCCACGAAGTGCGTCGATGTAGCTTTCGGGAGCGCCCCCCGCGCGTAGCTGCTCGGTCAGGCTGGCCGCGCGGTTGGGGTCCCGCAGCGCTTCGATCTCGTCCTTGGTGTAGCCGGCGGCCTCGATCTGGCGGACGACGCGTGCCGGGAGCGGCTTGTCGTCGTAAAAGAACCGGTGGAGGAATCCTTCGTCCACGCCGGCCACGCGCGCGATGTCCACCAGGCTCTGGTCGACCGCGTAGTGGTACTCGGCCTCCAGAAGCTGACGCGACACCCCTCGCTGCTGGTGACGAAGGTACGTGGATTCGCGGATCTCGCGCGGCAGCACCAGGTCGGTCGGGTCGAGATTCTCGACCTCCACGTACCCCTGCGCTTCGATCTGGGACCACGCCTCGCGCGCCCGCGAGACGTCGTCTCCCTTCGCCTCGCGCTGGTCCAGCATCTCCCGGATCTGCTCGGTGGCGACGGTCCCGGTGATCGGGTTGCCGCGGTCGTCCGTGACGTGTTGCGCGGAGGCCTCGGCGACGAAGCCCACGAGCGTCGCCAGCACGACGCCGGGTACGAGGTGGGCCCAGCGCGCCCTGGGCGCGAGGGCCGCCGCGCGGGATCGGGGGTCGGAACGCATGGTGACCGCAGCCTAACAAAGGCCACGAACGGCGAGCAACGGCCCTTCCTTTCATTTTGCGTTGCTCGGCTCGGTTCGGCTGGGCTACCATCCGAGGGCTGTTCCCCGGGTGGTCCCGAAAGGTTCTGCCCCGGACGAACCTCGCGATGCCCCCGTCCGAGGAAAGATCGACGTGAAAGCAGAAGAAGCCGAATTCACGATCAGCAAGATCGCTTCAGCCGCCCACCGCGCGGGAGATTCGGCACAGAAGCTCGCTCTCCTCGGAAAACAGATCCTCGATTTCCCGGCGGACGATCAGGCGCTCCTGATGTCGACCATCGGCGCGCGGGCGTCGGAGGATCCGGCGTGCGGCCGCCTCCTGCTGCTCCTCGCGGACGTCGGCGGGTTCAAGAACGCCATCGGCTCCGACAAGTTCGAGAAGCTGCGGCAGAACCTCGGCGGACGGCCGCAAGGGGCCGCGGTCGATCGGTACTTCCGCTCCGTGTCGGCCCTCGACGCGGACCGGCTGCTGCTGTTCCGCGCAAAGACCGCGATCATGCTCCAGACGCTGTCGATGCTGAACGATCGCCTCGAGCAGGAGCGTGTCGGGCTCATCAAGGTCAACGGCTACGACGTCGCCGAGCGCGTGATGAACGAATCCGGGCTCGAGGACAACACCATCCGCATCGACCTCGCGAACTGGGTGGGCAAGCAGGGCCTACCGACGGCGCGCGACGTGCTGCTGGAGGCGGACTTCGAGGAGGTCGACGACGAGACCTTCCAGTCCAACCTCAACGAGGAGCAGGTCCGCATCCTCGGTCAGGCCTCCGGCCTCGGGGTCATGCTCGGGACCGGCGGCGCGGCGAAGCTCTCCGAGGCCGTCGCTCAGCGGCAGGCGCTGTTCATCGTCAAGCGCTTCTGCCTGCTTGTCCGCAGCGCCACGATGTACCCGCCCGATCACCCGGGCCTCCCGCCGGCGTTCGAGGCGCTCAAGTCGACCATCGACGGCGCCATCGAGGACAAGGAGCAGGTCACCATCACGGTGATCGGCGGCGACATCCTCTTGGACGACTTCAAGATCCGCAAGGAGGACCGCTTCAAGAAGACCTTCTGCGACCTGTTCGACGAGCGTCAGGTCTCGTCGGTGACCTTCCGCCAGGGCCTCACGCCCGACGAGGTGAAGTTCTTCACGTATTGCTTCACGGAAAGCCCCAAGATGATCAAGGACAAGGGGGGCGTCCGGAAGATCCTGCAGCGCAAGAACATCACCAACGTCGTCGTCGACCAGTTCAAGTACGGCGTGGTCGCCGACGACGGCAAGGCACAGGTCGAGGGCCACGCGGTCGCGTCCGATGACCACCTCCTCGAGAGCCTCATCTACAACCAGGTGCTGGACAAGCTCGAGAAGGGCGGCAACATCCAGAACCTCTCGATCGAGGAGGTCGGCTCGTTCTTCAAGGACATCCTCGCGAACCCGGACGAGGACAAGCGCAAGGCGCTCGCCCGCATGCTGATCACGCTCGACCCGGGCCTGCTCGAGAAGGGCTTCCTGTCGAGCCCCGAGATGCGCCGCAATCTCTCCTGGTCGGCGGCGCGCAAGACGCTCGACCACATGTTCCGTGAGCTCGGCATCGGCGACCACGACTCGAAGGAGCAGGCGCTCGAGACGATCGCTCAGCTCACCGACCTGGCGATCACGCGCAACAAGGAGCAGACCGTCGCGTCGATCACCAAGCGCATGATCGACTACATCGCCAACCAGGAGACCGACCCGGATCTCCTCCGCATGGCCACCCGCGTGTACTCGACGATGGCCATCACCTACCTGCGCCGCCGGAAGATGGAGCAGGCCAAGGACTTCCTCGACATCCTCGCGCAGCTCGCCCGGGGCGAGGGAGAGATCCGGCTCGGCCAGGACGAGAAGGCACCCAGCGTCTACGTCAGCGTCGACGACAAGTCCGAAGTGCCGGTGATCGCGCGCGATGCGTTGCGCGTGGTCGGCCACGAGGAGGACGTCGTAGACATCCTGATCGCCGGCGCGATCGACTCCGAGACGTCGCGAAGCCAGCCGGCCTCGGAGATGCTCGAGGCGGTAGAGACCGACCTGGTCGTGAACAAGCTGTTCCGGGTCTTCGTGGACCCCGACCGCGCGGTCCGCGCACGCGCCTATCAGATCCTGAAGCGCCTCGGGAAGCGATCCCTCCGCAGCATCCGGCTCGCCATCGACGAGCGCAAGGCCGCCACCTGCCCTGGACGAGATCCGGGGAGTGGGATCTTCCAGCAGGAAAGCGATTGGTTCATCCTGCGCAACTGCATGGGTCTCCTCACCGAGATCGACGTCTCGGTGGCGGAGCCGTACCTGACCGAGCTCACCGGTGACCGCGATCACCGCGTCCGCAAGGAGGCGCTTCAGCTCCTCGTGCGGTCGGGCTTGCCGAGCGCCCCGCTGCTGACCAAGCGCGCGCTGAAGGATCCGAAGGCCGAGGTGCGCGACGCGGCCATCTTCGGGCTCGGCGTGTTCCGCGACGACGAAGCGGTCGAGACGCTGATCGATCTCTTCCTGCGATACGACCAGCACCGCAAGGCGGTGCTCGAGGCGATGGAGCGCATCGGCACGCCAGCGGCGGCGCGTTTCCTTCTCAAGAGCCTCGAGGCGATCGAGTCCAGCACGTCGCGCAAGACGAAGACCGATTTCCCGATCGACCGCGACGCCATCCTCGGCGCCATCGCCACGCTCGGCGCGATCGGTGGACCCGAGGTGATCGAGGCGCTCGACCAATTCGTCGACCGCTGGTCGAGCCCCGTGAAGCGGTTCTTCTTCCGACCCGTGAAGGGGATGATGTCGTTCCAGGACCTGCTCAACGCCGCGAAGAACGCGCTGACGCTCGCTCGGCGAAGGGCCGGCGCTCGGACCGGGACGGTGACGGTCGCCCCACGGCAGCCGTCAGCCGCCCACGCCTGAGCACGGCACCGACGCGCAAGCCCGCCGCGGTGTCGACGCGGCGGGCTCCCTGCCCCGCCGTTCCGCAGCCGATCAGAGGTACTTGCCGGCGATCAGGTTCAAGCGCTCGCGGACCTCGACCGAGATGAGCGACCGGTCCGTGAGGATCGCGTGCTCGAGAGCCGTCGCGCAGCCGCAGGTCCGCTCGGCGGGGATCTGCGTGACCGCCAGCTTCAGGATGCGCTGCGCGGTCTCGACGTTGACCCGCATGATCTCGAGCACCGATTCGATCGAGACGTCTTCCTCGGTCTCGTGCCAGCAGTCGTAGTCCGTCGAGAGCGCGAGCGTCGCGTAGCAGATTTCCGCCTCGCGCGCGAGCTTGGCCTCCGGGATGTTGGTCATCCCGATCACGTCGACGCCCCAGCCGCGATACACCTTCGACTCGGCCCGGGTCGAGAACTGAGGCCCCTCCATGCAGAGGTACGTGCCGCCCTTGTGAACGGTCGCCCCGGACTGATCCGCAGCCGCGCCGATCACCTTCCAAAGCACGGGGCAGACGGGGTCGGCGAAGGTGACGTGCGCGGCGACGCCGTTGCCGAAGAACGTCGGCACCCGGGACTTGGTGCGATCGAAGAACTGGTCGGGCACCACCATGTGTCCCGGGTGGATGTGCTCCTTCAT
>CAYMQR010000026.1:0-19288 GCA_964392195.1 uncultured bacterium
CTCGACGGCGGCGCGGTAGCGCTCCGAGAGGCCCTGCCAGGCCTGGAAGCGCATCACGCCCTCGGCGTCGAGGAGCAGGATCGCCGCGCGGCGCGTGTGGAGCGCGCGCTCCGCGCCCTCGATCGCCTCCGCGTAGAGCTCCTCGAGCGGCCGCGCGTGGCTGGCGGCGTCGGCGAGGTGGTAGACGGCGCGCACCTGCTCGAGGCGGCGCCGGAGCTCCTCCTCGACCTGGTGGCCCTGGCTGCGCTCGACGCTCTTGCGCTCGGCGAGCGAGAGCCGGACGGCGAGCAGCGCGCCGTCGACCGGCATCCGCACGTAGTCGTCGGCGCCGGCCGCGATCGCGGCGGCGATGAGCTCGGTCTCGTCGCGCCCGGCGGCCACCAGCACCACGGTGCGGTCGCCGCGCTGCGAGGTGCGGATCCGCGTCACCAGCGTGATCGTCGCCGGCACCCGCGCGCTGAGCTCGACCAGCACCAGCGGAAAGCCGCCGAGCTGGAAGAGCTGCCAGGCGTGCTCGACGTTGCCGGCGATCATCACGTCGTGGCCGAGCGAGCGCAACAGCGTCGGCCACGCTCCGCGCGGCTCGACCTCGTCCTCGACCAGCAAGATCCGCATCTCGTCCTCTTCCGCGCGCCCGAGCCTATCAGCCCGGCTCGCGGGAGCGGGACCACGATCGCACGCGCGCCCCGCGCGTGGCCGCGGGCGGCGGACGCGGCGCGTGCTCCGATCGTCGCGGAAGCGCGCTAGAGGACTTCCCCTAGCCGAGCCCGCTCGCGCGCGCGTCCTCGGGCCGGTAGGTCGACGCGGCACCATGCTGTATGCTCGGCGCGGCCGCCGATCGAGTGAATCCCCAAATGGACCCCGCGAAGCTCTACAGCCCCGACGTACTGCGCGACAAAATCCCGACGCTTCATCCGCGTTACCAGTGGATGAAGCTCGAGCTCGAGCCGGACGACCGGATCGTGCTGACCTCCATCTCCGGTCGCTACACGGTCGGCCAGATCCTCGAGCTGACCGGGCTGCAGGAGGACTCGGTCGCGCGCGTCATCCTCAAGCTCGTGGGCCGCGGCGTGGTGCTGTGGGACGACACGCTGCCGTTCTACGACGAGGCGACGCTGCTCGAGGTCATCCCCACCTTCGATCCCCAGAACATCAACCGCAACGCCCACCTCGACGACACCGACCGGATGCTGCTGACCCTCATCAACGGCCGCACCACGGTGCGCCAGATGGAGGCGGCGCTGCCGCTCAGCCGCGATCGCCTGCTGGCGAGCGTGATCCGGCTCCGGCTCGCGGACGTGATCGGCATCGCCGACGTCGCCAGCGCCGCCGCGGACGCGCGCTCGCAGCCGGGCGCCGGCGCGGCGACCTATCAGGTGCCCGAGGGCGCCGGGGCGCCGCCACCGCGGCCGGCCGCGCCACCGCCAGCGCCGTCCAGCCCACCCGTCTCCGCCCAGTCCGCGCCGCCACCATCCCGGCCGGCCGCGGGAGCGCCCGCGGGCATGGGGGATGCCGGTAGCGGTCGCGCCTACAAGACCCGCCAGGACGCGTTCGAGGAGGCGACGCGCCGGCTGCTCTCGGGCGAGTCCCTGACGCCCGAGTTCGGCGGCGACGAGGACACCCCGGTTCCCGCTCCGCGCAGGACCACCTCCGCGGTCCGCGACCGTGAGGCTCCGCGCTACGAGCACAAGTCCGCCAAGCCGGGCGCCAAGGAGAAGAAGCCGCGCACCGGCGAGGTCCGCAGCAAGCCCACCGACGCACGGCGCGGCGAGCCCGGCGCGGGGCTCACGGTCGGCAAGATGCTCCTCGCGGTGGTGCTGGTGGCGGCGGTCGCCGTGGGCGCGAAGGTGCTGCTGGGAGGCGACGGCAAGCCGCCTTCGAAGCAAGCACCCGAGACCGTCGACCTGCTCAGCCAGGCGATCGACCTCTCGACCCAGCACCTCCTCAAGGAGGGCTGGATCGCCGCCCAGGCGCGGCCGCGCTGGAACGATCTCTCGAACGGCGAAAAGACCAACGTGATGAAGGAGTTCGAGAAGTGGCTGGACCGCGACGGCCTCAAGGGCATCCAGGTGACCGACGAGGACCAGCGGCCGATCGCCGAGTGGGAAGGCGGAAGCCTGACGATCATCCAACCAGGCGGGTGATCCCCGAGGTCGCTCGCTCGCCGGGCCGAGCGGCGGTCAGGTCACGCGCGGGACGCTCGCCTCGTCGAGGCCGGCGAGGAGCTCGGAGTCCGCGCTGGGCGCCGCCTCGGCCGCGGCGCGCACCGGACCGTCGACCGGCAGCGTCACCACGAACGTCGCGCCGGGCCCCGGCTCCGAGTCCGCGACGCGGATCGTGCCGCCGTGCTCCTCGACGATGCGGAACACGATCGAGAGCCCGAGCCCGGTGCCCTGCCCCACGTCCTTGGTGGTGTAGAAGGGGTCGAAGACCTTCGCCTTTTCGCGGTCGTCGATCCCCGGGCCGTTGTCGATCACGCGGATCTCGAGCTGCCCGCCGGGCGTGGTGCCGGTGGTGATGCGCAGCACGCCGCGCCCGTCGGTGGCGGTCATCGCCTGCACCGCGTTGGTGCACAGGTTGGCGAGGACCTGGGTGATCTGACCGGCGTCGAGGAGCGCCTCGGGCAGGCTCGGGTCGAGCTCGGCGGTGATCGCCACGCGCGCGCCCGCGAGCTCGTGCTCGAGGTGCTCGAGCGCGCTCTCGACGACGGCGTTCACGTCGACGCGGGTGAGGTCGGGCTTGTGCAGCCCGGCGAACGTGGTGAGCTTGGCGACGATCGCCTTGGCGCGCGCGCCGGCGCGCGCGATGTGCTCGAGGTGGCCGCGCACCACCGGGTCGAGGTTGGGGCGGGACGAGAGCAGCTCGGCGAAGCCGAGGATCCCGGTGAGCGGGTTGTTGAGCTCGTGCGCGAGGCCGCCCACCAGGATGCCGACGGCGGAGAGCTTCTCGTGCTGGACGAGCTGCTCCTCGGCGGCCCGTAGCCGGTCGTAGGCCTCGCGGGTCTCCTGCACCTGGCGGGCGAGCGCCTCCTCGGCGTTCTTGCGCTCGCTCACGTCCTGCACGGTGCCTTCGTAGTAGAGCAGCCGCCCGCGCGCGTCGCGCACCGCGCGCGCGTACTCGGAGATCCAGATCACCGTGCCGTCGCGGCGGCGGATCTGCGACTCGAAGGCACGCACCGCGTCGTACTCGGCGAGCAGCCGCTTGAACTCGGAGCGGCGCTCGGCGTCGACGTAGACCTGGCGGCCGATGTCCGAGATCCCGGACATCAGCTCGGCCGCGTTCGCGTAGCCGTACATCCGCGCCAGCGCCGGGTTCGCGTAGAGGTAATGGCCGTCGGGGGTCGTCTGGAAGATGCCCTCGACCGCGTTCTCGAAGGCGCTGCGGAACTTGGCCTCGGCGCGATCGAGGGCACGCTGCAGCGCCTCGTGGCGGCGCTGCTCGCTGGGACGGATGCGGCGCGGGCGGCGGGCGCGGTCCGCGCTCTTGCGCTGCGCGCGCGGCGAGAAGCGTTCATCCCGGGATCGCCGTGAGCCTGCTCTGCGTGCTGTCATGCGCTTCTCGTCGGGATGCCGCGACTCACGAGTACATCGCGTCGGGCCACAAGGTGTCGGTGATCGCGCGACGCGCGGACTCGCGCCTCCAGTACTCGGACTCGAGGTCGAGCGGCACCGCGGTCGAGACCAGCTCGCGGAGCCGCGCCTCCAGCCCGCTCACCACTGCGGCGTCCTCGACCACCACGTTCACCTCGCGCTCCCAGTAGGCGGCGGTGGCGTCGAGGTTGGCCGAGCCGACGCTCGCCACCTCGCCGTCGGCGGTGATGACCTTCGCGTGCACGTAGGGCCGCACCGCGCCGCCGCGCGCGACCAGCAGGGGAAGGCCGCTCACCTGTACTTCGTAGACGTGCACGCCGCCGCGGATCAAGGGCTCGAAGCGGCGCTTGGTCATGTACTCGAAGAGCTCGCGGTGGATCGGGCCCTTGAAGAAGGTGCCGTCGGCGCGCCGCGGGATCGCGCAGCCGGTGAGGAAGTCGATGCGCACGCCGCGCAGCACCGCGCGCAGCATGGTGGCGGCGAGGGTGGCGAGCACCGGGAAGTCGTTGAGCACCAGCACGTGGTCGCGGGCGCCGTGGATGATCGCCTCGTAGCTCAAGAGCGCGTTGGCGTCGGCGAGCCCGTCGTGGTGGATCACCCGCGCGCGGGTGCGGCCGAGGCGCGCGAGGCGCGGCAGCACGCTCTCGTCCTCGTCGACCTCGCTGCCGCCGTTTCGGCGCCAGTTCTCGAGGAACACGCGCTGGAGCTGCGCGACCAGCGGACCGCGCACCTCGAGGTGCGCGTCGAGCCACGGGATGCGGTCCTGGGGCGTGGCGTCGAGGATCGCGACCTCCTCGAAGCTCTCGTAGTACTCGTCGCCGGCGTTGCGGCCGCTCACGAACGCGATCCGCCCGTCGACGACGATCAGCTTGCGGTGGTCGCGCTGCTTGAGGCGCACCGCGTCCACGCCCTCCGCGAGCGTGATCGGGTCGCTCGCGATCACCTCGACGTCGGGCTCGCCGCTCAGGCTCTTCGCCACCGGGTTCTGCAGGCCGAGCAGCTCCTGGCCCGAGTAGAGCGCGTCGACCACCAGCCGCACGTGCACTCCGCGGCGCGCGGCCACCACCAGCCGCGCCGCGAACTGCTCGGCGAAGCGGCCCTCCTTGAGCATGTAGAACTGCGCGTGGATCGAGCGCTCGGCGCGCTCCAGCGCGGCGAACACGGCCTCGCGCGCGGCGCGGTTGTCGAGCTCGGCGCGGATCTCGTTGCCCTCCACGAGGCGGCTGCCGGTCATCAGGTCGAGCCCGCGCGTGAAGCGCTCCTCGGGACGCGCGGCGTCGCGCTCGCGGACCAGCGCCGCCGCGCGCGCCGCGAGGTCGCCGAGCGGCGCCACGTCGGCGACGAGCGCCGCGAACTCGCCCCACGGCACCGCGGTGACTCCGCCCACCGTCTCGAACGCCGCGACGCGCTCGGGCGCGACCACCGCGAGCACCAGCGGCACGCCGAGGGCGCGCACCCGCCGCAGCGTGCTGCTCGCGAAGATCGGCGCGAAGTCGGCCTGCAGCGTCGGGAAGCCGAGGTCCTCGGCCGGGTGGACGAGGGTGGCCGCGCGCGGCAGGTCCTCGCGCTCGACGATCGCGCGCAGGTCGAGGGTGCGGTCGAGGTCGTGGAGGTCGACGTAACAGAGCTCGAAGCCACGGCGGGCGAGCTCGCGCAGGGGCTCGAGCGCCTCGCCCTGGGCGGTGAGCAGCAAGCTCGCGTCGACCGCCGCCACCGGCTGGTCGGTCACGACCTGCAGCACGCCGTATTCGCCGGGTTCGAGCGGGCGCAGCACGCGCCCCTTGTCGGTCAGCACCTCGTAGCTGACGCGGTGGATCCCGGCGCGCGACGGCACGTAGGCGAAGTGCGCGAGCCCGCGCTCGTCGGTGCGCGCCTCCCCCACCGGCTCGCCATCGACCGCGAAGCGCACCGAGCGGTCGGCGAGGTCGGGGCCGCCGCGGTAGAGCGCCTCGACCTTGACCGAGAGGTCGACCTCGAAGCCCAGCGCGGCGATGCGATCGCGCCCCGACTCCTGCACGAAGCGCAGCAAGCTGCGCCCGCCGCGCCATTGCTCGACCACCTCGGCGACGCGGCGCACGGCGTCGTCGAAGGGCCGCGGCTCGGGCGCCGGGGCGTGGAGCGCGAGCTCGGGATCGGTCGCCGCCGTGGCCGCCGCGTCCTCGGCGGGCACGCTCGCCGTCTCGCGGGTGAGGGCGCGAAGCACCTCGCTGATGCGGTCGGCGAGGTTGCGTTCAGCGGGCATGACGAGGGTTCCCGGCTCTACCTTCGATCCGGCGGCGGCGAACGAGTGTAGCGCGTTACGACGCGCCGCGTTAGCCGTGTTGCATCCGGGATCCCTCGGAGGGCCGGGCTCCCGCCCGGCCGCCAGCCTCGATCCGGCCCGCCGGAGGCGGGCCCTCCAGACCGGCTGGAGGGCCGCGATCCTTCGCGGCCGCGACGGCATCGACGGGCGGCGCGCGGCTGGCACGACGCGCGCGATGCGGTATTCCGAGGGACCGCCGTGAGACCCGCCCGATGAAGCCACCGCCGATCGCGACGCTGCTCGTGGGGACCGTCGCGATCAGCTCCGCGGCGGTGCTGATCGTGCTCACCGCGCTGCCCGCCGAGGCGATCGCGGTGTGGCGCCTCGGCGTGACCACGCTGGTCTTCGCGCCGTTCGCGGCCCGCCGCGCGCGCGCCGAGCTCGCGGCGCTCGACGGGCGGGCGCGGCTCGCGCTGCTCGCGGGCGGTGTCGCGTTCGGGCTCCACTTCGTGTGGTTCCCGATGGGCTTCACGCGCACCAGCTACGAGAGCACCGTGCTGCTGCTCGTGTCGCAGCCGGTGATGGCGGCGGTCATCGGCGCGCTGTTCCTGGGCGAGGCGATCTCCGGTTCGATGCTGGTGTCGATGGCGCTCGCCACGCTCGGCCTCGCGATCCTGGTGTGGGACGACTACCACTTCCGTCCCGAGCAGCTCGGCGGCGACGCGATCGTGCTGGCGAGCTGTGTGGCGATCGTGACCACCCGTGCCCTCGCGCGGCGGCTTCGCCAGCGCCTCGGCTTCGCCACCTACGTGTGCTCGATCTCGGCGCTCGGCGCGTGCGTCGCGTGGCTCGGCGCCCTGACGCGAGGCGTCCCGCTCACCCGCGCGGAGTCGGGCGCCACCGAGTGGGTCGCGCTCGCGCTGCTGCTCTTGGTGCCGACGATCGGCGGGCACACGGTGTTTCACTACGTGGTCAAGTACGTGCGGGTCTTCCACGTGAACCTGGTGATCCTCGCCGAGCCGGTGATCGCGATCGTCATGAAGCACGCGCTCGCCCCCTGGTTCGAGGTGTTCCGCGGCAACGCGCTCACCCGCGCCCACTGGCTGGGCGGCGCGCTGCTCTTCGCCGGGGTCGGGATCGGGCTGGTGCTGCGCGACCGCGAGGAGCCGCCGGGGGCGGCCCGCGCGGAGGCGGAAGGAGCGGTGCAGTGATACGGAAGCGATCGGTGGCAGCGCGGTGGTGGCTCGTGTGCTCGATGCTCGCGGTCGGCTGCACGGCCGCGCCCCCGCCCGCGCCTGCTCCGCATCCCGCGGCCGGCGCCGCGGCCCCACCACGCCCGGCCGCCGCCTTCGACCCGGGCGAGTTGGTGGTGGCGGGCCACCGCTTCGAGCGGCGCATCCTCGCCAACGGCCTGACCGCGGTCGCGATCCGCGACCCGGCGAACCACGCCGGCACCACCTCGGTGTTCGTGATCTACGGCGTCGGCAAGCGCATGGAGGGCGCGCTCACCACCGGCATCGCCCACCTCACCGAGCACGCGATGTACGCGGGCACCGCCAGCACCCCGGCCGGCCAGCACGACGCGCGCATCCACGCCCTCGGCGGCGAGTCGAACGCCTACACGCGCCAGGACGTGACGATCTACTACGACAGCAAGATCCCGGCGGCGGCCCTCGACGAGGTGCTGGCGATGGAGGCCGACCGGATGCGCGGCCTGACCTTCGAGCGCGCAGCGTTCGAGCACGAGCGCGCGCGGCTGGTCGAGGAGGAGGCCGGCACCGTGACCGAGTCCGCGCGCCGCTCCGAGCTGCTCGAGAGCCTGGTGTTCCGTGCCCACCCGTACGGCGCCGGGCTCCTCGACGCGGCCGGCCACACCCTCGCGGGCCAGCTCACGCTCGAGCAGGTCCGGGACTTCTACGATCTCTGGTACCACCCGGAGCGGGCCGCCGTGGTGGTCGCCGGCGACCTCGACGCCGAGGCCGCGCTCGGCGCGATCGAGCGCGCGTTCGCCGCGATCCCCGCGGGCGGCGCGACCCCGCCGATGCCGAGCGAGCCCGACGACGCACCGGGCGGCACCGCGACGGTGCCGGCGCCCACGCTGACGCGCACGCGCGTGAGCCTGGCGTGGGTGGGCCCGGCCGCGAACCGCGGCCCGAGCGACGCCCGCGACCGCGCCGCGCTGAGCGTGCTCGCGGCGGCGCTCTCCAAGGAGAACCTGCGCGGCGGCGCGCCGATCGACGCGGGAGTGGGCGACGGCATCGACCGTGACCTGGTGGTGATCTCGGCCACCGGGCCGAGCGCGGAGCACGAGCTCGAGAAGCGCCTCGAGCGCGCACGCGCGGAAGGGATCGCCGCGAAGGCGCTCACCCACGAGGTCGAGGCGGCGCTCCAGGCGCTCGCCGAGCGGCCGCTGATCGCCGAGCGCCCGTACTTCGCGCTCGCGGGCGCGGTGGGAGCGGACGTGGCGCTCGGCCTCGCGGACCTCGCCGCCGGCACCGAGGAGACCTTGCGCTCGCTCACGCCCGAGACGATCCGCGACGCCGCGCGACGCTGGCTCGCACCCGAGCGCGCGTGGGTGATCCGCTTCGAGCCCACCGACGCGAGCCTGGCGTCGCGGCCGCTGCCCGAGGACGCCGAGGCCCTCCAGCACCTCGCCGAGGAGGCCGCCGAGAGCGGCGAGCTCGACCGCGCGATCGCGGCCTACGAGAAGCTGCTCGCCCGGAACCCGAACCGCATGTGGACGGTGATCTACCTCTACGAGGTCGGCGCCCTCAGGCTCCGCCTCCACGACCTCGCCGGCGCGCGCCGCGACCTCGAGCGCGCGCTCACGCTGGTCGACTACCCCGCCGTCCGGGAGCTGCTCGCCGAGGTCGCCGCGCAGGAGAAGGAGCGCGCCACCCCCCAGGCGCGTTGAACGCTCGCCCGGTGAGCGCCGCCGAGCGCTCCGGTGGTCACCCGAGTTGCGAGCCCCCAGCCAGGGGGCACGGTGCGGCTCCGGCGCCGCGCCAGCCTGAACCGCGCGGACCGGGCTAGAAGTGCGCCGTACTTCGAAGTCATGCTACGCTGTTCATTGACATCGGACGCAGTCTTGAGCAGTTCTATACATCCGACCGATCGAGGCCCGCGGATGGAAGATCGCCTGATGACCGTGAAGCAGCTGGCCTCGTACCTGGCCCTGAACGAGCGCACCGTCCACAAGCTCGTCACCGACGGCGCTCTCCCGGGGGTCAAGGTCGGGAACCAGTGGCGCTTCCGCAAGGCCATGATCGACACCTGGCTCGACGACCAGATGCTCGGCGTCACCCCTCGCTACGTGGAATCGACCCGCACCAAGGCGCCGCGGCGCATGTTGACCCTGGCGAGCTGCTTCGAGCCGGCGCACATCCACCCCGAGCTCCGCGCGCGCACCAAGACCGGAGTGATCGTCGAGCTCTGCGAGCTCGCCAAGCAGCTCGGCCTGGTCCGCGACGAGACCTGGCTCGTGGGCGCCCTGATCCAGCGCGAGAACGTCATGCCGAGCGCGGTCGGCAACGGCCTCGCCTTCCTCCACACCCTGCGGCGGAGCCCCGAGCAGGTGGTGCGGCCGTTCATGGTGCTCGGCCGGTCCCGCGAGGGCGTGGATTTCGACTCGCTCGACGGCGCACCCACGCACCTCTTCTTCGTGCTCGGCTTGAAGTACGAGGAGCTGCACCTGCCGTGGCTCGCGAAGCTGGTGCAGATGCTCGCCCAGCCGGGCGCCGTCCCATCCCTCCTGGCCGCAGCCGATCGTCAAGCGCTCTTCGACTCCCTGACCGATGCCGAGCGCAGGCTCGACCCGGCGCTGGCCGCGGGCGGGAGCTGAGATGGTCGACGACCCTCCCGATCCCCTCACCGAGCTGCTGGCGCTCGACCGCGAGCTGTGCCAGGGTCCGCCGGCGCGAATGGCGCGGGCCCGCAGCCTCACGATCCGTCGCACCACCGTGCGGAGCCAGATCGATCCCGAGGTTCTCGCCAAGTACGACCGGCTCGGTCATGCCGGATCCGCGCCTCCCCTGGCCGGCGTCGCCCACGGCGCCTGCACCGGGTGTCGGATCCTGGTGCCTCGGCAGGTCATCGAGGACGCGAGATCCACTCCAGGGCTGGTGCGCTGCCCGAGCTGCGGCCGGGTGATCCTGCTCGCGCGCGACGTCCACGACACCGGCGCGACCTCGGCGCCGGCCGGCCGGCGCCGTACCGGGTGATGAACGTGGCGATGTGATCGCAGACCGAGCGCGGCCGAGTCGCTCGGGCATCCGTCGCTGCTCGCGGTCCTGGCCTCGCTGCTGGTCCGGGATCGGAGCCGGGGAAGAACTCTCGGCCGTGCGAGTATCCTTGCCGACCCTGGTCCCGTGACGATACTCCCGCGCATCTCCGAACATCGAGGAGGACCTCGAGCCCTCGTGAACCGAGCTCGACCACGGCCATGCTGCTGACGATCAAGCACGCCGCTCGGTTGCTCAACGCATCGGAGCAGCAGATCTACCGCTGGGTGCACGAAGGCGAGATCCCCTTCCAGCGGGTCAAGGACCAGGTGCGGTTCAACCGCACCGAGCTCCTCGAATGGGCGACCGCGCGGCGCATGCCGATCGCTCTCGAGAGCTTCGACGCCGACGAGGACGCGGACGAGCCCCCGCCCAGCCTGGCGGCGGCGCTGCGGGCCGGCGGCGTCCACGACCACGTGCCCGCCGCCGATCGGGACGCCGCCATCCGCGCGGTCGTCGAGCGGACGCCGATGCCCGAGACCCTCGACCGCGAGCTGCTGGTGGAGATGCTGCTCGCCCGCGAGACCACCAGCTCCACCGCGATCGGCGACGGGATCGCCATCCCCCACGTGCGCCACCCCGTGGTCGCACCCGGCGCCAGCGCGGTCGTCGGGGTCAGCTACCTCGAGCAGCCGGTGCCCTTCGGCGCTCCCGACGGCAAGCCCGTGACCACGATCTTCATGATCGTGAGCCCGACGGTCCGCGCCCATCTCCAGCTCCTCGCGCGCCTCGCCCGCGCGCTGCGCGATCCCGGGTTCCGCGCCGCGCTCGATCGGCGCGCGCCCACCCGCGTCTTGGTCGAGGAATCGACTCGCGTCGAACGACAGCACCCAGCGTCGAGCGATGCCGAGGTCCGTGACCGGTGAGCCCGCTCGCGCTCACCCTCGTGAGCGCCGCGCTCCTGATCGGCAGCGCCGCGCTCGCGCTCGCCCTCGCGCGCTTCACCCGCACCGCCACCCTCGTCGCCCTCGGCGGCGCGCTCGCGGGCTGCGGCACCGGGCTGGGGGCCGCCATCGAGGCGCTGCGCACCGGCCTGGTGGAGGAGGCCGCCGGCCGCTGGCTCGTCCCGGGCGGGCGGCTGATCGTGGGCCTCGATCCACTCTCGGCGTTCTTCCTGGTGCCGCTCTACGCCCTCGGCGGGATCGCCGCCCTCTACGGCAGGACCTACCTTTCGGACCAGGGCGAGGGCGAGCGCCGGCACCTGGCGGTCCCCGCCGCCGCCCTCAACCTGCTGCTCGCGGCCATGTCCGCGGTGCTCCTCGCGCGGCACGCGTTGCTGTTCCTGGTGTCCTGGGAAGCGATGGTCCTGCTCTCCTACGTGCTCGTCACCTTCGACCATCACGTGACGGAGGTGCGGCGGGCCGGGTGGGTGTACCTGATCGCGTCGCACGTGAGCGCGCTGGCCCTGATCGCGCTGTTCGTGGCGCTCGGCGCGCAGGCGGGCGGCGCTCTCGACTTCCAGGCGCTCGCGGGTGCCCGGCTCGCGTCGCCGCCGGTGGTCGCCGGCCTCTTCGCCCTCGCGCTGGTCGGCTTCGGCACCAAGGCGGGTGTCGTCGGTCTCCACGGCTGGCTGCCCGAGGCTCACGCGGCGGCACCGTCCCACGTCTCGGCGCTCATGTCGGGCGCGCTCATCAAGCTCGGTCTCTATGGCCTGCTGCGGACGCTCATGCTGCTCCCGCCGCTGCCCGCCGCCGGGCCTGTACTGATGTCGCTGGGGCTCGTGGGCGCGGTGGTGGGGATCGCGCTGGCGCTCTATCAGCGCGACCTCAAGCGCGTGCTCGCCTACTCGAGCATCGAGAACGTGGGGATCGTGCTGCTCGGGCTCGGCTTCGGGTGCTGGGCCGCGGCCCGCGGCGACGGCCGGCTCGCGTCCTTCGGCTTCGCGGGCGCCCTGCTCCACGTGTGGAATCACGCGGCGATGAAGGGCCTGCTGTTCCTCGCGGCGGGCAGCGTGCTCCACGGCGCCGGCGCCAAGGACCTCGAGAAACTCGGTGGCCTCATGAAGCGCATGCCGTGGACCGGAGCGACGCTCACGATCGGCGCCATCGCCATCGCGGGGCTGCCGCCGCTCAACGGCTTCACCGGAGAGTGGCTGCTCTACCGCGGCCTGGCCGCCGCGGGGATCGAGGCCGGAACGGGCTCGAGTCTGGCCGCCGTCGGTGCCATCGCCGGGCTCGCGCTGGCAGGCGCGCTCGCGGTGCTGTGCTTCGTGCGGATCGTGGGCATCACGCTGCTGGGCGAAGCGCGTGCCCCCCTGGCCCGCGACGCGCACGAATCGGCCACCGGGATGACCGCGCCTCTGGTCCTGCTCGCGGGGCTCTGCCTCGGCATCGCGGTCGCCCCCGCCTGGTTCCTCGCGCCGATGGCGCCGCTCGTCGGACAGCTCGCCGGCGGGGACGCGGCCGCGGCCGGCACTCCGGCCACGGCGCTCGCCCCGCTCGCGGCCTGCAACGTGGCGCTCCTCGCGGCGGTCGCGGCGTTGGCGGCGCTGCTGGCAGCGCGCGCGCGAGCAGCCGCGCGGGACGACACCTGGGGATGCGGCTACGTGGCGCCGACGCCTCGCATGCAGTACACGGGGCGCTCGTTCTCCGAGCTGCTCGCCGAGCGGCTGCTGCCCGGGTCGCTGCGCCCTCGGGTCACGGTCTCGAAGCCCGAGGGACTCTTCCCGCGCTCGGCGGAGTGGTCGAGCGACAGCGCCGATCCGCTGACCCGGGATGCCTACGAGCCGTTCCTCGCACGCTGGGGCGACCGCTTCGTGCGGCTGCGCTGGCTGCAGCAGGGGAACGTCCACGCATACCTCGCCTACATCATGGGAATCACCGTGCTCGCTCTCACCTGGGCCGCGGTCCGTGAATGGTGGCTGCGGTGAGCGAGTGGCTGGCCGTCGCCGCGGTGGTGGTGGCGGGGTTGAGCGGTCTGCCGGGGCTGGTGATGTCGCGGCACGGCCGCGCGGGCGAACGCGTCGCCGCGCTGGCGATGGGCGTGGCGGGCGTGCTCGGCCTCGGCGCCGGCTTCGAGGCGCTCGCGCGTGGGCCCGCGAGCCCGCTCGAGGCTCGCTGGCCGGTGCCGGCCGGCCGGCTCGCGGTCGAGGTCGACGCGCTCTCCGCGATGTTCGTCATCCAGATCGCGGGTATCGCGGCGCTCGCCTCGGTGTACGGCCTCGAGTACTGGGCACAGCGCTCGCACCCCGCGAACGGCCGGCGCCTGCGGGCGTGCTACGGGGCAGCGACCGCCGGGATGCTGCTGCTCGTGATCGCCCGCAACGCGGTGCTGTTCCTGTTCGGATGGGAGGTGATGGCGCTGGCGGCCTTCCTGCTCGTGGCGACCGAGGACGACGATCCCGAGGTGCGCGACGCCGGCCGGGTCTACCTGCTGGCCACACGCTTCGGCACGCTCGCCCTGTTCGCGATGTTCGCGCTCCTCGGGGCGGCGAGCGGCACCCTCGATTTCCAGGGCTGGCCACGCGCCCTGGCGTCGCCGCTCTCGGGCGCGATCTTCGTGCTCGCGCTAGTCGGGTTCGGGCTCAAGGCGGGCATCATGCCGCTGCACCTGTGGCTTCCAGGGGCGCACGCGAGCGCGCCCAGCCACGTGTCGGCGCTGATGTCGGGCGTGCTCATCAAGATGGGGATCTACGGCCTCGTCCGGGTGACGTCGCTGTGCGCCCAGCCCCCGCCGTGGTGGGGTTACGCGCTGATCGCGCTCGGCGTCGTGTCGGGGGTCCTCGGGGTGGCCAGCGCCCTCGGCCAGCACGATCTGAAGCGACTGCTCGCCTACCACTCGGTGGAGAACATCGGCATCATCTGCATCGGCCTGGGCGTCGCGCTGCTGGGACGCGCGCTCGGCCGCGGCGAGCTGGTGGCGCTCGGGCTCGGGGGCGCGCTGCTCCACACCTGGAACCACGGCCTCTTCAAGGCGCTGCTGTTCCTGAGCGCGGGCTCGGTGGTGCACGCCACCGGCACCCGCGAGATCGATCGCCTGGGCGGGCTGGGGCGGCGGATGCCGCTCACCGCGCTCGCCTTCGGGGTGGGCGCCGTGGCGATCTGCGGGCTGCCGCCCCTCAACGGCCTGGTGAGCGAGTTCCTCGTCTACCTGGGGCTCTTCGGAGCGGCCACCCTGGCTTCCGCCGACGGGGCCTGGATCGCCGCCGCGCTGGCGGCGCCGGCGCTGGCGCTGGTGGGCGGCCTGGCGATCGCCTGCTTCGTCAAGGTGGTGGGCGCGGTTTTCCTGGGCGAATCACGGAGTCCCGACTCTGCCCATGCCCACGAGGCTGGCGCCGCGATGCTGGCGCCCATGGCGGTGCTCGCGAGCTGCTGCCTCTTCATCGGGATCGGCGCACCGCTGGTCGCGCCGATCCTCGACCGCGCCAGCGCCGCGTGGACCTCCGGTGCGGAGACCCCGGTGCTGGCGCAGACGTCGCTCACCCGCCTCGCGCCGCTCGGCTCCCTGGCCACCGCCAGTGCGGCGATCCTGGCCGCCACGGCGACGCTCGGCGCCTGGCTGCTGGTGCGGACCCGGCGGGCGCCGTCCGGCGTCGGGACCTGGGATTGTGGCTACGCGACGCCGTCTCCCCGGATGCAGTACACGTCGTCGTCGTTCGCCGACACGCTGGTGCGGCTCTTCGCGTGGGCGCTGCGGCCGAAGGTGGACGCCGCGCGGGTCGAGGGGGTGTTCCCCGCACCCACCTCGTTCCACAGCCACGTCCCCGACACCGTGCTGAGCGGCGTCGTGCGTCCCGCCTTCGCGGCCGCGGGGGGTGCTTTCGGCTGGCTGCGCCTGATCCAGCGCGGCAACGTCCATCTCTACCTGCTCTACATCCTGACCACGCTGGTGCTGCTGCTGCTCTGGAGATGAGGCCATGACGATCGTTCACACCGCGATCCACGTCGCCTTGGTGCTGCTGCTTCCGCCACTGCTGCTGGGCGTGATCAACAAGACCAAGGCCGCGTTCGCCGGACGGGACGGGCCGCCGCTGCTGCAGGCCTACTTCGACATCTTCAAGCTGCTGCGCAAGGGCTCGGTCTTCAGTCACACCACCACGTGGGTGTTCCGGCTCGGTCCGGTGGTCGCGCTGGTGACGGTCCTGCTGGCGGCGATGATCATGCCCCTCGGCGGCCACGCGGCCCCGGTGCGCTTCCTCGGCGACTTCGTGCTCTTCGCCTACGCCCTGGGGCTGGGGCGCTTCTTCACGGTGGCGGCGGCCCTCGACACCGGCTCGGCGTTCGAGGGGATGGGCGGCGCCCGCGAGGTGACGTTCTCGTGCCTGAGCGAGCCGGCGCTGTTCTTCGGCCTGCTCGCGCTCGCGCGCGCCTCCGGCTCGCTCACCCTCACCGGCATGCTTGGACCGGACCTGGCGAGCACCTGGGTGGCGGCGGGGCCGGCGCTGGCCGCGGTGCTCGCGAGCCTGTTGATCGTGCTGCTGGTCGAGAACTGCCGCATCCCGTTCGACGATCCCAACACCCACCTGGAGCTGACCATGATCCACGAGGTGATGGTGCTCGACCACGGCGGCCCGGTGCTCGGCTTGGTGCTCTACGGGGCGAGCATCAAGCTGCTGGTGTTCGCGTCGCTGCTGGTGGGCGTCGCGGTCCCCCTCGGCGGGCTGGACCCGTGGCTGGCGTGGGGGGCGTTCGTGGCCTGTCTGATCGCGCTGGCGGTGGTGATCGGCATCATCGAGTCGATCATGGCGCGGCTCAGGCTGATCCAGGTGCCGAGCCTGCTGGTCGCCGCGTGCTTGATGTCGGCGTTCGGCGTGGTCTTGCTGGCGAGGGCGTGACCGTGAGCTCGCTCGCAGACTCGTTGCTGGTGGTGGTGCTGCTGCTCAACTTCCTGTTGCTCGGCACGAGCCGGCTCAGGGCCGCGATCCGGACCTCCGCGGCACAGGGTGTTCTCCTCGGCCTGGTGAGCCTGGTGCTGCACCCGGGCATCGACCTACGCGCCTTCGCCCTGGGTGCCGCGACCGTCGCCATCAAGGGCGTGGTGATCCCCGGGTTGCTGCTGCGGGCGCTTCGCGACGCGGCCATCCGGCGCGAGATCGAGCCGTTCATCGGCTACGTGAGCTCGCTGCTCCTCGGCGCCTTGGCGACGGGTGCGGCGCTGCTGTTCGCCACCAAGCTTCCGCTCGCGCCACAGCACGTCGGTTCGCTGCTGTTGCCGAGCTCGCTGGCGACGGTGCTGACCGGCTTCTTGCTGCTGACGACCCGCCGCAAGGCGATCACCCAGGTCGTCGGCTACCTGGTCCTCGAGAACGGCATCTTCATCATGGGCCTCACGCTCCAGGAGGCGATGCCGTTCCTGGTCGAGGTCGGCGTGCTCCTCGACCTGCTCGTGGCCATCTTCGTGATCGGCATCGTGATGGGCCACATCAACCGCGAGTTCGCCTCGCTGGACGTGGCGCGCCTCGACGCGCTCAAGGAGTGAGCGATGGCGATCGCGCTGGTGCTCCTTCCGCTGCTCTTCGCGCTGGCCGCCGCGGCCACTCCGTCGGCCGTGTGGCGGCCGCGCCTGGTGCCCGTCGCGGCCGCGGTGCATTTCGGGTTGACGATCGCCGCGGTGCAGGGCCCCGGCCTGACGGCGCTCGACGGCTGGCTGGCCATCGACGAGCTGTCGCGGGTGGTGCTGCCGCTGCTCAGCCTGCTGTTCTTCGTGTGCTCCTGGTACGTGCCGACCTACCTGGCGCTGCGCCCGGCGAACCCGAACCGGGTGTTCTGCTCCGCGTTGCTCGCGTTCCTGTCGATGATGACGCTGATCGCCGAGTCGCACCACCTGGGCCTCATGTGGGTGGCCCTCGAGGCCAACACGCTGGCGTCGGCGCCGCTGATCTACTTCAACAACAACCCACGCTCCCTGGAGGCGACCTGGAAGTACATCCTGATCGGCGGCGTGGGGATCGCGCTCGCGCTGCTCGGCTCGTTCTTCCTGGCCTACTCGGCACTTCACTCCGGCCTCGAGACCTCGCTGCTCTTCGACGATCTGGTGCGCCAGGCGCCGCTGCTCTCGAAGCCCTGGCTCCACTCGGCGTTCGTGCTGCTGTTCGTCGGCTACGGAACCAAGCTCGGCCTGGCACCGATGCACACCTGGAAGCCCGACGCCTACGGTGAGGCGCCGGGGCTGGTCGGCGCCCTGCTCGCGGGCGGGCTCACCACCTGCGCGTTCCTCGCGCTGACGCGCTTCTTTCAGATCTGCAGCGCGGCCGGCGAAGCCGCTTTCGCGAGCGAGCTCATGGTGACGATGGGGCTCGTCTCGATGGCGGTGGCCGGCGTGTTCATGGCGCGCCAGCGGGACTTCAAGCGCATGCTCGCGTACTCGAGCGTCGAGCACATGGGGATCCTGGTGCTGGGGATCGGCATCGGCGGCGCCGCGACGTTCGGCGCCTTGCTCCACGTCATCAACAACGCACTGACGAAGGGGGTGCTCTTCCTCTCGGCCGCCAACATCCATCGTGCCTACGGAAGCAAGACCACCGATCGGGTGGGTGGCGCGCTGCGACGGGTGCCGGTGTCGGGCGCGCTTTTCCTGGCGGGTTTCTTCGCAGTGACCGGCTCGCCACCGTTCGGCCCGTTCCTGAGCGAATTCACGATCCTGCGCGCCTGCGTGGCCGCCGGCCGCTACGGCGTCGCCGCGCTGCTGCTGGTGCTGTTGTTCGTGGTGTTCGTCGGGATGGGGAGCACCGTGCTGGCGGTCGTGCAAGGCGAGCCGCGGTCGGATCTCCCGGACACCGGCTTCCGGGACAGCTTCGGCACCGTGTTTCCCATCGTGACGCTGCTCGCGCTGGTGCTGTTGCTCGGCGTCTACGTCCCACCGGCGCTCGAGCGCGCCCTCCAGGAAGCGGCGCGCTTCGTCGAGGCGAGGCCATGAGCACCCGGCTCGCGACCCTCGCCAACTCGATCGCGGTGCCGGTGGCGTCGGTGCCGCAGCTCTCACTCGACGAGCTCCGGGGCGCGGTGACCGATGCGCCCGCCCGCGGCCTCCGCGTGAGCGCGCTGTTCGGTGTCCCGTACGACGAGCAGCTCGCGATCTTCGTGGTGCTCGCCGACGACGACCAGGGGTTGCTCGAGTGCGGGTGGACCCTGGTCGCGGGCGATGCCTACCCGTCGCTCACTCCCGACTGCCCCGAGGTCCACCTCTTCGAGCGCGAGATCGCCGAGCAGTGGGGCGTGACCCCCACGGGCCACCCGTGGCTCAAGCCGGTGCGCTTCCATCGCTCCTACCGCCCCGGCCTCGACGCGTGGGGACGGCAGGGCGGTGAGCAGCCCACGATCGGCGTCACGGACTTCTTCCGCGTCGAGGGCGAAGAGATCCACGAGGTCGCGGTCGGCCCGGTGCACGCGGGCGTGATCGAGCCCGGACACTTCCGCTTCCAGTGCCACGGCGAGCACGTGTTCCATCTGGAGATCTCGCTCGGATACCAGCACCGCGGCGTCGAGCCGCGGCTCGTCGGCGGGCCCGACAAGCGCACCGTGCACTACATGGAGACGCTCGCCGGCGACGCCACCATCGGCCACACGATGGCGTACAGCCAGGCGCTCGAGGCGCTGGGCGGCGGTCGCGCCTCGCCGCGCGGCCACGCGCTGCGGGGCGTGGCCCTCGAGCTCGAGCGGCTGGCCAACCACACCGGCGACCTGGGAGCGCTCGCTGGGGACGTGGGCTACCTGCCCACCGCGTCGTGGTGCGGCCGGCTGCGCGGTGACTTCCTCAACATGACGGCGGTCCTGTGCGGCAGCCGCTTCGGCCGCGGGCTGGTGCGCCCCGGCGGCGTGGCGTTCGACGTCGACCCGGCGATGGTCGAAGACCTCGAACGAAGGCTCGACGCAGCCGCGCGCGACGTCACCGCCGCCGTGGATCTCCTCTGGAAGACGCCCAGCGTCATGGTGCGTTTCGAGGACACCGGCCGGGTGTCGGCGGACACGGCCCGCGCGCTGGGCCTGGTAGGCCCCCCCGCGCGCGCCTGCGGTCTGCGCCGCGACGTGCGCAAAACCCACCCGTACGGCATCTTCCAGGTCGCCCACATCCCGATCTCGACCAGCGACTCCGGCGACGTGTTCGCGCGCGCCTACATCCGGTGGCTCGAGATCGAGCGCTCGATCGACTACGTGCGGGCACAGCTTCGCGAGCTGCCGCGCGGCGAGCCTCGTCGCGACAGCCGGCCGCCGCGCGCGGACATGCTCGTGGTCTCGCTG
>CAYMQR010000027.1:0-19282 GCA_964392195.1 uncultured bacterium
CGGACGGCGCTTCAGCCAAGCAGCGCCGCGCACACGCGCGCGGCCTCGAAGTGCTCGGCGGCGATGGCGGCGGCGCGGCGGCGATGGCGCTCGCGCTCGGCGAGGCGCGCCTGCACGGCGGCGGCGGCCTCGTCGGCGGTGCGGAACGCGAACAGCCCCTCGCCGGTGGGCACGAAGCGGCCGAAGCCGGTGTCGTGGTTGATGACGGGACGGCCGGCGGCGAGGTAGCAGACGGCGCGGTCGCTGAACCACCCCGACGCGACGTGGATGTTCATGTCCTTGGCGACGGTGAATTCGCCCGCCGAGTCGCGGATGAAGCCGCGGTAGCGCTCGAGATCCGACGAGACGTGGAGCGGCGGCACGAACTCCCAGCCGCCCGCCTCCATGCGCCGGCGGTCGTCGTCGCCGGGGCCGGTGGCGAGCAGGAAACGCGCGCCGGGGACGCGCCGCGGCAGCTCCGCGAGCGCGAGCCACTCGGGGCGCTTGCTCCAGCTCAGGGTGCGCCCGCCGAACGCCAGGTCGCGGTGCTCGTCGTGGAACTTGCCGATCGTCGTGAACGGCGCGCCGGGCTCGGGCGGCGGCGCGTCGCGCCACAGGTCGCACGCGACCGGGGGGCGCGTGGGCCTCCACACGAGGCCGCCGCTCGGCACCGGCGAGGCGGCGCCGGCGAGCGCCTCGCCGAGGGTGAAGTGCTCGTCGTGCTCGCGCAGGAAGGCCAGGTACCTGGCGTTGCGATCGACGGCGAGCTGGGTCCACACCGGGTCGAGGTCGACGTAGATCGTGCGCTTTCCGCGGCGGACCTCGGCGTCGAAGCTCGAGACGCCGCCCAGGTTCACGAGCACGTCGGCGCGCGCCAGCACCCGGCCGAGGCGCTCGGCGCCGCCTCCCCAGGCGCGGCCGGTGGCCACGTCGCGGAACGCCCAGTCGTCGCGGAAGCCGTGGGCGCGCAGGAAGCGCTCCACGGTGGGGACGTTGCGCTCGTAGGCGCGCGTCGACTCGTTCCGCAGCGGGTCGTACGCGCTCTCGTCGTACTCGGTACCTTCGTAGAAGAACACCTCGTGGCCAGCGTCGCGGAAGCCGCGCAGATAATGGAGCGCCTGCCACGCGTAGCCGCCCATCGGGCAGCGCACGAAGTAGCCGGCGACGACGACGCGGAGGCGGGCCATGGGGGAGGTCAGCGCGGGCGCGCGCCGAGGGCGCGTTCGAGGAGCTCGCCGAGGACGGCGCGCGAGTCGAGGTGGGCGCGCGCCAGCGCCAGCGCGGCGGCGCCGTGGCGCTCGGGCTCGCGCGCCACCCGCGCGATCGCGTCGACGGCCTCGTCGGGCGTGTCGAAGGCGAGCACGCCCTCGCCGGTGGGGATGGCCGCGCCGAAGCCGGTGTCCTGCACGATCACCGGCACGCCGAGCGCCAGGTAGCAGGCGCTGCGGCACGAGAACCAGCCGCTGCGGCTCGCGGCGTAGGCGTGCTTGGCGACGCTCCACTCGGCGAACGAGCTCGCCAGGTGGTCGCGATAGACCCAGCCGTCTCCCGAGACGCTCGCGGGGTCGATGAGCTCGAAGCCGTGCGCGCGCAGGTGGTCGCGCGGCGCCGGACCGGAGAGCGCCACCTCGATCGGCAGCGCGCTACGCGCGGGCACGCCGAGGAAGCGCTCGAACTCGGCGCTCTTCCCGAAGTAGCGGACCCCCTCGACCACGAGCGGCTTGGCGTGCGGCTCCCAGCTCGCGACCGTGGTCAGCACGCGCCGGCGCTCGGCCAGCGGCCGCGCGGCGCCCGCGAAGCAGTCGAGCACGATCGGCTGGCGCGTGGGGATCCAGTCGAAGAGCGCGGTCGGCACCTTGCAGCCGGGCGCGCCGACGTTCTCGCCGAACGTGAAGTGGACGTGGTGGCGGCGCAGCATCTCGACGCGCTCGCGCTCGTCGTCGCCGCTCGTCCCGGCCACGTACCCCGGCACCGAGGCCTGCGTGTACATCGGGTCGGAGTCGATGAACGCGACCACGCCCGAGGTCCAGTACTCGTCGCGCATCCAGCACGACGCCGAGATGTGGAGGAAGAGGTCGGCCTCGCGGACGAAGCGCCGCACGGCCTCCCACGGCTGGCCGAAGGTGGCGCCGGTGCCGTCGCGGAAGAACCAGCGCCCGGCGAGGGACGGCTCGAGCCGCGCGATCTCGCGGGCCAGGTAGCGCGCGTTGGCGGCGCCGCCCTCCACGAACGTCTGCGCCTCGGCGTCGTAGCACCAGCGGCCGGTGTCCTCGAGGTACAGCACCTCGTGGCCGAGGCGCTGGAAGCCGAGCGGATACTGGAGGTAGTCCCAGAAGACGCCGCCGAGCGGGTAGGTCGCGGCCAGGCCGGTGGTGACGATGCGCAGCGGGCGAGCCATGATCGAGGCGAGTCTGCCTCACCCGCCCGGGCGGTGTCCCTGACCGAGGAGGTCATCATGGCCGACGTGCCGAAGGCGCTGCGTCGCGAGCTGCGCGAGGTGGCGCGGCGAGCGTACGACGCCGAGCTCTCGCAGGCGCTGGCCCCGCTCGCCGACGCGTTCGACGCGTGGCGGACGGGGAAGCTCAGCCCCGCCAAGCTCGTCGAGCAGATCCACGACTTCCACGACGGCGTGAACCGCCAGATCTGGAAGCGCTACACGTACCACTCGCCGGTGAGCGCGGTCAGCCACGCGATCGCCTCGCGGGCGCTCGATCGCACCGCGGTCTCGCCGCGTCTGCTCGAGTACCTCGAGTCCGGGATCCAGCTCCACGAGGAGCTGCGCGCCCTCGAAGGCAACGACGGGGACGAAGGCGATTGATCCGATCGGCTGGCGCGCGCTCCATCGCGCGCCAGGAATTCCCGGCGGCGCGACTGCGACCGTCGTGACGTGAACCCCGCGGGCGAGCTGGCTGGCGCTCGCCCCTACACACCCAGGGTCACACGCGAGGGGCCTCGCGCGCCGGTCCCTGGTCTGGAGGGCGCGCCTCCGGCGCGCCGGGCTCTGGGCCCGTGGCACACGGGGCTGCGACCGCGGTGCGCGATCGCGACCGAGAAATCGGGCGAGCTGGCGTGCGGCCGCCCCTGCACACCCAGCGATCAGGCCGAGGTTGGTGCGGGGCACCGACGCATCACGCGGCGGTGCCATAACCGGCCCGCCGGAGGCGGGCCCTCCAGACCAATCGATCCAGAGGCTGGAGCGCGGGCGCTCCGTCGGCCGCCCAGCCTGATCACGCGCGCGCCGACGCCGCGGGCGAGCTGGCGCTCGCCCCTCCACACCCATGCATCATGCGGAGGGTGGTGTAGGGGCGGCCGCCAGGCCGCCCGGGCGTGGGCTCGATCGGCGGCTGTGTCACCGCGGCGCCGTGCTCCAGCCGCAGCTCCGAGCTCCACGGTGGATTCCCGTCGGATGCGGCGCGGACGAGCCTGTCGCGGGCGCGGTTCCCGCTACGCTGGGCTCGAGCTCGGCATCCTCGAACGGGAGTGAGACCATGCTGCGACGCTGGTGGGCGAAATCGGAACAGAGATACCTTGCACGGCTCGGCGAGGCGGTGCGCGGCCGGCGCATGCTGGTCACCGGTGCGTCGTCCGGCATTGGCCGGGACTTCGTGCTCCAGGCCGCTCGAGCGGGTGCGGAGCTCGTGCTGGTGTCGCGCCGGGGAGACGAGCTCGAGCAGGTCGCTGGGGAGTGCGAACGGCTGGGCGGACGCGCACGCGTGCGCACCGCCGATCTGGCGAGCGTCGAGTCGTGTCGGTCTCTCGGGGAAACCGTGCTGCGCGAGGATGGCCCGGTGGACATCCTCGTGAACAACGCGGGGCACTCGATCCGGCGCGCCGTCATCGACCACCAACCTGATGACCTGGCGCGCCTGATGGCGGTGAACTATCTCGGCCCCATGACGCTGACGCTGGGTCTGCTCCCGGGCATGCTCGATCGCGGCGCCGGACACATCGTGCAGATCTCGACGATTGGTGTGCAGACGGGAGCGCCGAACTTCGCGGGCTACGTGGCCGCCAAGGCGGCTTCGGATCACTTCGCTCGCACGCTCAGGCTCGAGCTCGGCGGGCGCGGCATACACGTCACGACCATCCAGGTTCCGCTGGTTCGCACGGCCATGCTCGCGCCCACGCGCATCTACGACGCGTTCCCGGCACTCGGCGCTGCAGAGGCCGCGCGGCGCATCGGATGGGCCGTCGTGCGGCGTCCGGTGCGCGTCGCACCGAGCTGGTGCACGCTGCTCGAGGTGGTCCACGCCGTGGCGCCGAGCCTGCTCCAGTGGGCCTTCACGCAGGGGCACGATCCGTTCCACCGTGCGATGGCACGCCGGCTCGAGCGCATGGACCGGCGCACCTGAACGCCAGCATCGCGCGCGGGTCGGGCGGGGTTCGCGGCCGCCCGGATCCGCTCGGCGTGCCGCGGGTCACGGCGGTGTTGCGGCGCTCAGCGCGGCGCCGGGTCTTCCTCGAACTGGGCTTCGACGAGGCGCTGGAAGAGGCCGGGCACGGCGCGCAGCTCGTCGAAGGTGCCGCGCTGCACGATGCGTCCGTTCTCGAGCACCAGGATCAGGTCGGCGCGGCGCACGGTCGAGAGCCGGTGGGCGATCACGAAGGTGGTCCGGCCCTTCATGAGCGTCTCGATGCCGTGGATCACCGCGCGCTCGGTCTCGGCGTCGAGCGAGGCGGTGGGCTCGTCGAGGATGAGCACGGCGGGATCGCGCAGCAGCGCTCGGGCGATCGTGAGCCGCTGCTGCTGGCCGAGCGAGAGCTGTACGCCATCGGGGCCGATCACGGTCTCGTAGCCCTGCGGCAGGCGCTCGATGAACCCGTCCGCCTCGGCGGCCTTCGCGGCGCGCAGCACCTGCTCCCGGCTCGCGTCGGGACGGCCGTAGAGCAGGTTCTGGTTCACCGTGGCGTGGAACAGCACCGGTGACTGCGGCACCACCCCGAGCCGCCGCCGGTAGCTCTTGAGGTCGAGCTCGCGGACGTCGGCGCCGTCGAAGCGGACACAACCCTCGAGCGGGTCGAAGAAGCGCACGATCATCGAGCACAACGTGGTCTTGCCCGCGCCGGTCGGGCCGACGAGCGCCACCGCCGTGCCCGCCGGGACCTCGAAGCTCACGTCGTCGAGCGCGAGCTCGCTCGCCGCCGGGTAGCGGAAGCGCACCTTCTCGAACGCCACCGCCCCGCGCGGCGCGCTCACCGCCTTGGCGCCGGGCCGGCTACCGACCTCGGGCTCGGAATCGAGTACCTCGAAGACGCGCTGCGCCTGCGCCGCGGCGGCCTGGATGGTGGCGTAGGTCTGGATGATGGCGTTGATCGGCCCGTAGAGCGACGCGAGGTAGGCGAGGAAGACCAGCAGGTCGCCCACCGTGAGCCGGCCGGCCATCACCGCGCTGCCGCCCACGTAGAGCACCGCCACGGTGCCGAGCGCGCCCACCGTGGTGGTCACCGACGAGTAGAGCGTCTGCAGCGTGTAGAGCTTGAGCGCCTGGTCGAGGGTGCGCTCGCTCTGCGCCATGAAGCGGCGCACCTCGTCGTCCTCGGCGGTGAAGGCCTGCACCAGGTGCACCGCGCGCACGCCGCGCTGCGCCTCGGAGAGGAGCTGGCTCTCGCTCTCGGCGAGGCGGGTGGCGCGCGGTCCGACCACCACGCCCATCGAACGGATGATCACCGCGAAGAAGGGCAGCACCGCGATCGACACGAGGGTGAGGCGCCAGTCGAGGCGCAGCATGATCGCGAGCATCCCGCCCAGCGTGAGCAGCGCGCTGCCGAGCGGGTACACCCCGCCCATGGTGATCGACTGCACCGAGAAGGTGTTGGCGGTGAGCCGGTATACGAGGTCGTCGGGCGGGTGGCGGGAGAAGAAGAGCAGCGACAGCCGGTGCAGGTGCTGGACGGTGTCGGCGCGGAAGTCGTTCACCAGCCGCTGGCCGAGCCCGATCGTCTGCCAGTTGAGCCACACGCCCCACCACGCGGGGATGGTCTCGACCAGCAGCGAGGCCAGGATGAGCACCCCGAAGAGGGCGCCGCGATCGGTGGGCAGCCACGCCGGCAGCCCGCCAACCGCGCCGCCGAACACGTGATCGACGGCGAGCTTGAGCGGCCACGGGCGCGCGAGGCCGAGCGTCGCGACCACCGCGAGCTGGAGCAGGATCACGCCGAAGCGCGCGGAGTGCGGCCCCAGGTAACGGAGCAGCCGCGCGTGGACGGCGAACGGTCGGGAGCGAGCGCGGGACGAGGCGTCGGCGCTCATCGCGCGCTCACGCCGCGGAGGAAGCCGGCTCGGACGCGCGCACGTGGTTCGACCTGGGCTCGCGGCCGAAGCGCGGCGGCGGCAGCAGCGGGATCTGCGCCGCCACCACCTCGACCACGCGGAACAGCTCGCGCCCGAGCTCGAGCTGCTCCGCGGCGATGAACACCGCCGAGGCGAACGTCGCGATCCCCGCGAGCAGCGCGGTGCGCCAGTCGCGGACCACGGCGGTGAGCCCGATCATGAGCGGGAAGAGCGCCAGAACGAGCTTCGCGAGGCCGCTGGTCCTGAGCCGCACCTCGACGTCCACCTGGCGCTTCATCCCGCCGTGGTTCTCGCACAGCGCGCGCACCTCGGCGCGCGTCCACACGCCGCGGTAGACGCGCAGGTCCCACGGGTTCCAGCCGTTGTCCTCGACCACGAAGTACTTGCGCAGCCGGAGGAACCACGCCACCCGCGACAGCAGCTCCTCCTTCTCCATGCCCGTCTCGTCCCAGTACCAGACCGTGAGGCGCCGCCCCAGCCAGTCGATCGCCGGCTTCTGGCGCGGCGACGGCCACGGCACCTGGTCGACACCGGCGAGCCGCTTGGAGCGGTACTTGTGGCGCGCGATGCCGCGCACCAGCGGGCCCATGTAGTTGAGGTAGGCGATCAGGAGCCGCGCGCGGATCGGCGGCAGCCCGTCGACGTCTGCGGTGAAGCCCACCTTGAGCGCCTGGCCGATCGACACCGCCGCGAGCGCCACGCCGGTGAGCAAGAGCATCGGGAACGGCTCGCCCTGCGCGTAGCCGAACAGCGAGATCGCCAGGAACATGAGCCACGCGAGGTTCCACTCGAGGCTCGCGGGCAGGTAGGCGAGCAGGCCGGCGGGCGGCTCGTAGAGGGTCTGGAACAGCCCCGCGCCGAACGGGCCCGAGTAGATGATCGGGCGGCGCGACAGGATACCGGTGCCGAGGTCGCTGTAGATGCGGCCCAGCCAGCGCGACTGGCCGAGGCGATTGAACCGCAGCGGGTGCTTGAAATACAGCATCCCCTCGGCGAGCCCGTAGCCCTTCTGCTGCTTCAGGTAGGCGTTCACCGTGCTGCGGCGGCGGTGCCACACCAGCGCCGCCGGCGAGAAGCCGATCTTGTGGCCCTGGTTCTGGAGGCGCCAGCACAGGTCGACGTCGTCGCCCGCCGCGGTGAAGGCCGCATCGAACAGGCCGACGTCCACGAGGTGCTTCTTCCAGAACATCATGTTGCAGCCCGGGATGTGCTCGGCCTCGCGGTCGGTGAGCAGGATGTGGGTCGGCCCGCCGGGTGCCCGCGCCACCGCCTCGGTCACCCAGTTCTCCTCCGGCGGCGGGATGTTCGGGCCACCCACCGCCGCCCAGCCGCCGCGGACGAGCTGGTGGACGTGGTAGGTCATCCAGTCGGGGTCCACGGCGCAGTCGGAGTCGGTGTAGGCGACGATGTCGCCGGTGCCGGCGAGCGCGCCCTCGTTGCGCGCCACCGAGAGCCCGCGGTTCTCGTGGGAGATGAGCTTGAACTCGGGGTACTCCTGCGCGATCGCCTTGGTGCGGTCGGTGGAGCCGTCGTCGACGATGATCACCTCGTAGTTCGGGTAGGTGATCTTCCACAGCGACTCGAGGCACTCGCGCAGCGTGCGCTCGGCGTTGTAGGCGCAGATGACCAGCGAGACCTTGGGCGCCGGATCGGGCGGCGGCGGAACGCGGCAGGTGTAGAGCTTGCGGATGGCCTCGGCGGCGGGCTTGAGGGTGCGATCGCGGCGCACCGCGCCGAAGGCCCAGTCGGTGACGTCGTAGCCGCCGGTGAACCACTCGTCGGTGAAGGCGAACACCACGGTGCCGGCGAGCCCGGTCTCCCAGCTCGCGCGCAGCGTGTGGTCGATGAACTCGGCCTGGTGCTCGTCGCCTTCGCGGATCGAGTCCATGCCGAATTCGCTGATCACCACGGGGCGGAAGCCCGCCAGGTTCTGCAGCCGGCAGACGTAGTTGCGGAAGTCGTTCTCGCGGTGCAGGTAGACGTTGAACGACACGTAGTCGAGGAAGTCGCACTCCAGGTACTCGGTGGACGGGAAGTTCGCGTACGACACCAGCAGGTCCGGGTCGACCTGCTTCACGGTGTCGTAGAGCTCGCGCAGGAAGCGCTGCACCTTCGCCGGCCCGTACCAGCGCACCACCTGGGGCGGGATCTCGTTGCCGATGAGCAGCGACAGCATCGGCGCCTTGCCGCCGCCGAGGCGGTGGGCGGCGTCCGCCATGCGCTCGCGGATCGCGCGCGGCGTGGAGGCGTCCTCGAGGAAGCGGATGTGCTGCTGCCACGGCACGCCCACCATCAGGCGCAGGTCGAAGCGCGCCGCGATCTCCGCGAACCACAGCGGCGGCACGTGGTAGACGCGCACCGTGTTGGCGCCGAGCTCCGCCATGATCGCGAAGTCGCGCTCCACGCCGCGCGGATCGGGGAGCGGCTCGCCGTTCGCGTCGGGAGCGAACGGGCCGTACGAGAAGCCCTTCACGAAGAACTTCTCGTCGCCTTCGTGGAGGAACATTCCCCGCGGAACGATGCGATTCACCGGTGGTCTCCGGGCGGGCGGCGCGCGATCGAGCAGCGCGCGCGGCGACGAGGAAGGCGGCTTGGTCGGTGGAGCGGGAAGCGCGAGACGACGCACCGTCCGACGTCGAAGAATGAGCCATCGTCGGGCCCAAGTCCACCGGACGGACCGCCGTGAGCCGGTGGCTGACCAGTCGGGAGCCGCCGGCTGGCGCTCCGGCACCGCTCGGGTGGGGCCGATGGTCCCATGGTCGCGGCGGCGACCCGTGGGCACCAGCGGCAAACGGCCGGGGACGTCCCGATTGCCCGGGAAAACGCACGTGTCAGCCGGGTGAGCGGCGGGCGGCGCGGCCGCGGCACGGATCGTGCTCGTGCGTCCCCGGGCCCGCCGCCAGCCCGCCGCTTCGCGCCGATGGATCTCGAGCCGCAACCCGCGTCCACCCTCATCGTCCAGCTCCTCGATCGCGCCCGCGGCGTGCCGGTGCAGAGCTGGCACGTCACCGGACCGGTGGCGCGGATCGGGCGCTCGCGCGAGTGCGAGGTCGCGGTCGGCGACCCGTACGTCTCCCGACTGCACGCCGAGCTGCGCTACGGCGAGGGGACGTGGCTCTTGGTGTGCCTGAGCCAGCGCGGAGTGCTGGTGGGCGGCGCGCCGGTGATGATCGCGCGCGTCACCGACAACCTGCAGTTCAAGCTCGGCCAGGCCGGTCCCGAGCTCAAGGTGATGGCGGCCCAGGAGCTGCCGGCCGACCTGCCGACGATGTCACTGCCTTCGCTCCCCGTGCAGCGCATCGAGATCGACGAGACGCTCAAGACCAAGGAGGTCGCCGCGATCGCGGAGACCGACTCCTTCAAGGCGCTCCTCGACAAGGCCCGCCGGTTGCGGAAGGACCGATCGGACTGAAGCGGATCACCGGGGAGCGCTGCGGATGGCGACCATCGTATCGGTGCACTCCTTCCGGGGTGGCACCGGAAAATCGAACTGCACGGCCAACCTGGCGTCGCTCTGCGCGATGCAGGGCTACCGCGTGGCGATCGTCGACACCGACATTCAGTCGCCCGGCGTGCACGTGCTGTTCGGCATCGACGAGGACAAGACCCCGCACTGCCTGAACGACTACCTGTGGGGCACCTGCCGGATCGACGAGGCCGCGGTGGACGTCACGGCGGTGGTCGCGAGCGGCGCCGCCGAAGCGGTGAGCGGCCAGCTCTTCGTGGTGCCGTCGAGCATCAAGAGCGACGAGATCGGCCGCGTGCTGCGCGACGGCTACGACGTGGGCCGCTTGAACGACGGCTTCCGCGCCCTCATCAAGAGCCTGGCTCTCGACCTGCTCTTCATCGACACCCACCCGGGAGTGAACGAGGAGACGCTGCTCTCGCTCGCGATCTCCGACCTCCTGGTGCTGATCATGCGCCCCGACAACCAGGACTATCAGGGCACCGCCGTCACCCTCGAGCTCGCGCGGCGCCTCGAGGTGCCCGAGATCCTGCTGACGGTGAACAAGGTCCCGCCCAGCCTCGATCCGGCGAAGCTCCGCGCCGACGTGGCGCGCTCGTTCGGAGTGGAGGTCGCGGGCGCGCTGCCGCTCAACCTGGAGATGGTGGAGATGGCGAGCGGTGGGGTCTTCGTCACGCGTTTCCCCGAGCACCCGTTCACGCGCGAGCTGCGCGCGGTGGCCGGACGCATCACCGTCGCGGCGGCGCCCGCGGCGCGCGGCGCGTGACCCGCGCGCACGTCCGTCCCGGAGATCCAGTCATGCCGACCGACAAGCCCGGCGCCGCGCTCGACGCGCTGCTGGGCCGCATGAAGGCCGCCGCCTCGCCGCTGCGCGAGGCGCTCATCGAGATCCACGCCCAGTACGCCCCGGTGATGGACGGCGTGGTCGCCAGCTACATCCCGGAGCTCGCGCTCGCCAAGCCCGAGTGGTTCGGGCTCTCGGTGGTCACCGTCGACGGCCAGAGCGTCGACGTGGGCGATCACCAGCAGACCTTCACCATCCAGTCGGTGTCGAAGCCGCTGATCTTCGGGCTCGCGCTCGAGGACCAGGGCCGCGAGGCGGTGCTCGCCAAGGTCGGCGTCGAGCCGACCGGGGAGGCCTTCAACTCGATCGAGCTCGACGAGGCCTCGAACCGCCCCTACAACCCTATGGTGAACGCGGGCGCGATCGCCACCGCGGACCTGGTGGCGGGCAAGGACTTGCCCGAGCGCGTGAAGCGCATGCTCGCGATGTTCGGCCGCTACGTCGGCCACCCGGTCCACGTCGACAACGGCGTGTTCATGTCGGAGCGCTGCACCGGGCACCGCAACCGCGCCATCGCCCACCTGATGCTCAACTTCGGGATGATCGGCGACCGCGTCGACGACACCCTCGACGTTTACTTCCAGCAGTGCTCGGTGCTGGTCACGGCGCACGACCTCGCGATGGTGGGCGCCACCCTCGCCAACGGCGGCGTGAACCCGGTCACCGGCGAGCGCGCGCTGCGCCAGGAGTTCGTGCGTGACCTGTTGAGCGTCATGTACACGTGCGGCATGTACGACTCGGCCGGCCAGTGGGTGTACGAGGTGGGGCTGCCCGCCAAGAGCGGGGTGGGCGGCGGCATCGTGGCCGTGGTGCCCGGCAAGCTCGGTATCGGGCTCTTCTCGCCGCCGCTCGACCCCAAGGGCAACAGCGTGCGCGGCGTGCGGGCGTGCGCGGAGATCTCACGGCGCTTCGGGCTGCACATGTTCGAGTCGGGCTTCACCGGGCCCGACATCGTGCGCGAGCTCAACCCGCGCCGGGCGCGCGGCGGCTGAGCGGGCGAGGCCGTCACACGATCCGCCTCCCCGGCCCGCCGGAGGCGGGCCCTCCATGCAGGTCTGGCGCGCACCCGCGCCTCCGGCCCTTCGTCGCGCCGCGAGCCAGCACCGCCGTTCGGAGGGTCGCGCGCCGCGCGACCGCCGATACGCACCGACGTGGCGTCACCGATCCGCTGGACGTCTGTTCGAACCGGATGCCTCGCTCCCGCGCGGCGCCAACTTCCGCCGCGGTTGGGTAAGATCGGTGCGCTCCGTCCCGAGCGCCCGCGCCATGCCGCCCATCTCCGAGGACCTGACGGGGCTGATCCGCCTCGCCGCCGACGCGCCTGCCCGCGCGCTCCTCACGACCCCGCTCGACGAGCTGCTGGCGCGTGCCGCCGCCACCCGCGCCGCCGCCTTCGGGCGGCACGTGACGTTCTCGCCCAAGGTCTTCATCCCGCTGACCCGGCTGTGCCGCGATCGCTGCGGCTACTGCACGTTCGCGCAGAGCCCCGCGAAGCTGCCCGCGGCCTACATGAGCCTCGACGAGGTGGTGGCGGTCGCGAAGGCCGGCGCCGAGGTGGGCTGCAAGGAAGCGCTCATCACCCTGGGCGAGTCGCCGGAGAGCCGCTACGACGTGGCGGCGAGCTGGCTCGCCGAGCGCGGCTATGGCTCCACCGTCGACTACATCGTCGCCGCCGCGCGCAAGGTGCTCGACGAGACCGGCCTCCTGCCGCACATCAACGGCGGTGCCCTCTCCGCCGCCGACATGCGCCGGCTGCGCGCCGTGTGCGCGTCGCAGGGCGTGATGATGGAGTCGCTCGCCGATCGCCTCCACGAGGGTGACGGCGCGCACGTGGCCTCGCCCGACAAGACCGCGGCGCGGCGCCTCGCCACGCTCGACGCTGCCGGAGCGCTCGCGATCCCGCTCACCACCGGCATCCTGATCGGGATCGGCGAGACCCGCGGCGAGCGCCTCGAGGCGCTGCTCGCGATCCGCGACTCGCATCTCCTCCACGGCCACGTGCAGGAGGTGATCGTCCAGAACTTCCTGCCCAAGCCAGGCACGCCGATGAAGCACGACCCGGCGTGCGGCCACGACGACTTGCTGTGGACGGTGGCCGCGGCCCGCGAGCTGCTTCCCACCTCGATCAGCCTGCAGGCGCCCCCCAACCTGAGCGACGACTTCGGCGCGCTCCTCGACGCCGGCATCAACGACTGGGGTGGGATCTCGCCGGTCACGCCCGACCACGTGAACCCGGAGCGGCCGTGGCCGGAGGTCGAGCGGCTGCGCGAGGTCAGCGAGGCGCGCGGGTTCGAGCTGGTGTCGAGGCTCACGATCTACCCGCGCTTCGCCCTCGACCCCGAGCGCTGGCTCGACGAGGGCATGCGCCGCCCGGTGCTGCTCGCGAGCGACGCGAGCGCTCTCGATCGCGCCGAGCGCTGGTTCGCCGGCGCGGATCGCCCCCCGCCGCGGCTCGTCGAGCCCGCCTCGCGTTTCCCGCGGGTGCCTGCAAGCCCGCCGCGCACCGCCGTCGACGAGGTCCTCGGTGGAGTGCTCGCCGGCCAGGAGGTGGGCGAGGGCGAGGTGGTGACGCTCTTCGGCGCGCGCGGTCGCGAGGTCGAGCGGGTGTGCGCGGTGGCCGACGAGCTGCGTCGCCGCGTCGTCGGTGACGGCATCACCTACGTCCGGAACCGCAACATCAACTACACCAACGTCTGCACCTACCGGTGCCGGTTCTGCGCCTTCTCGAAGGGCGCCTTGTCGCTCAACCTGCGCGGCACGCCGTACCTGCTGTCGATGGACGAGATCGCCGCGCGGGTGGTCGAGGCCGCCGCGAACGGCGCCACGGAGATCTGCCTGCAGGGCGGGATCCATCCCGACTTCGACGGCTCCACCTACGTCACCATCGCGCGCACCGTGCGCGACGCGGCGCCCGGCATCCACATCCACGGCTTCACCGCGCTCGAGGTCCACGAGGGAGCGCGCCGCCTCGGCATGCCGCTCGCGGACTTCCTGCGCGAGCTCAAGAGCGCCGGGCTCGCCACGCTGCCGGGCACGGCCGCCGAGATCCTCGACGACGAGGTCCGCCAGGTCATCTGCCCGGACAAGCTCGACACCGACACCTGGCTCGACGTCCACCGCACCGCGCACGGCGTGGGGCTGCGCTCGAACGTGACCATCATGTTCGGGCACGTCGACCAGCCGGTGCACTGGGCGCGCCACCTGCTGCGCGCCCGCGCGCTGCAGCGCGAGACCGGCGGCTTCACCGAGGTGGTGCCGCTGCCGTTCGTGCACATGGCGGCGCCGCTCTTCCTGAAGGGCGCGTCGCGCCCCGGCCCGACCTTCCGCGAGGCGCTGCTCATGCACGCGGTCGCGCGGATCGCGATGCACGGCGCCATCGACCACATCCAGACCTCGTGGGTGAAGATGGGGATCGAGGGCGCGCGCCAGGCGCTCGCCGCCGGCGCCGACGACCTCGGCGGCACGCTCATGAACGAGAACATCAGCCGCGCCGCCGGCGCCTCCCACGGCCAGGGCATGACCGACGACGAGCTCGCCGACCTGGTCGCACCGCTCGGCAGGCCGCTGGTGCGGCGCACCACTCTTTACGGCCCGACCGCCGCGCCATCCGTAGCGGCGTGACCCCCGCTGGCGTCGTGGCGCGCGACCGCCGGTCGGAGGGCCCGCCTCCGGCGGGGCGCCCGGTGCTCTGGGCGGTGCGGCGGTCTCGGAGGAATCCCTCGGGAGACCGCGCGCGGTCGGCGCTCGCCGAGACCCAGCCTCGCGCGACGAGGGCCGGCCTCATGTTGGTGGCGATCTCGATGCTGATCGGCGTGGTGCGATCCGCCTCGGTGGCGATCGCCGCAGGCGCCGACACCGGCACCCTGGAGGGAGTCCGCGCCATGGTCCGTGAGCGGTTCCCGCGGGTGCGGCAGCTGTCGACGTCGGAGCTCGCGGCGTGGATGGCCGACCCGGACCGCACGGCGCCGGTGCTCCTCGACGTGCGCGCCGAGGCGGAGTTCGAGGTCAGCCACCTGCGAGGAGCCCGCCGGGTGGACCCCGGTTGCGACGCCGCCGAGCTCGCCTCGACCTTGCCGGCTGGCAGCACGGTCGTGGTGTATTGCTCGGTCGGCTATCGCTCGAGCCGGTGCGCCACCCGGCTGATCGAGGTCGGCTTCACCGACGTGGCCAACCTGGATGGTTCGATCTTCCAGTGGGCGAACGAGGGCCGTCCCGTCGAGCGCGACGGGGAGGTCGTGCACGCCGTGCATCCGTACGATCGTACGTGGGGCAGCCTCCTGCGGCCCGACCTGCGTGCCTGGAGCGCACCGCGACCGCGGTGACCGCTCGCGACGGGCCGCGGCGCGCGCCATCCCCAGTCCCGCGCTCGCCGCACGCTCGTCGAGATGATTGACGTCGCGGGCGCGCTGCGACACAACAACGCCCACCGTGAAATCCTATGAAGAGTTGCTCGGCGGCACGGGCCGGACGGTGTTCTTCCGTCCAGAGCGCACCCGTGCTCGCGACCTGGTGTCCAGCCTCGCCCGCCCGACGGTCGTCATCGCGGGGCAAGCGTTCCCCGTCCATGACCTCTCGATGAACGGCCTCTCGTTCTGGAGCGGCGAGGATCCTTCGCGGTGGGTGACCGGCGACGAGGTCGCGATCGTGCTCCGGCTCCACGATCGAGACGTCTTCGCGGGTCGAGCCCGGGTCGCGCGATCCGAGATCGGACCGCGCCAGACTCGTGTCGGTCTCGGGCTCGCGACCGGGTTCATCGACATCCACGAGATCGAACGGTACGACGAAGAGAAGCGGCTCGACCGTGACCTCAACCTCGGTCCCGACCTGTACACCGGGATCCTCCCGGAGGCGTACCTTCAGGCGGTCTCGCGGGCGGTGACGTTCGTCCAGTTCCACCGCAGGACGCTCGATCGGCACGAGCGGCGTTACAAGGCGATGGGAGCTGGCGCGCGCCCGCACATCGATGCGCTGATCCGCAAGGCGCACCAGACCCTCTCGCCGCAGTGGACCGACATCCGACTCGCGGCGACCCGGGACGCCTGGGCGTGCTTGGACGATCCGGATCGGCTCGAGCTGGCCAAGCACTACACGGAGACGGTGCTCTCGTCGCTCTTCCTCGATTGCCCCGCGTTCCGCCGCGCCTATCTGAAGCCGCTCGGCTACCCAGGCGACTATCAGGTGATGACCCACTGCTACGCGAGCGCGTTCGAGGGCGACTCCGTCTTCGCGAAGGTGTTCCACAAGATCTGGGTCGAGCTCCCGCTGCCGGCGGGCGTCCGGACGCGCAACGACTTCATGGTCGAGGTCGCCCTGTCCGAGTCCGAGCGCGTGCGCGCGCGGGACGGTGAGGGGGCGCAGTTCCGGGTCACGAGCCTCGGTTGCGGTCCGGCGCGCGAGGTCGCGCGGTTCACGGCGGACGAACGGTCTCGCGGGTGCCAGGCGACGTGGACCCTTCTGGATCAGGACGACGAGGCGTTGTCGCTCGCGTATCACGACTCGCAGCGCGCCGTGGCAGCCTCGGGTGAGGCCGCGAGCGTGCGCTGTCTAAACGTGTCGTTCACGCAGCTCCTCAATGATCCCGCGCTCGCCTCGCTCGCCGACTCCCAGCACCTCATCCTGTGCGCCGGGATCTTCGATTACCTCCGGGAGTCGGTGGCGCAGAAGCTGATCGACGAGCTCTACCTGCGGCTCACCCCTGGTGGCCTGATCGTGCTGGGCAATGCGATCGGGCCGAACGACGACTTCTGGTCGCCGGAGTTCGTGACCGACTGGACCCTGCTGTACCGGACGCGCGACGAGATGCTGCGACTTGCGGCGCGCCTCCCGAGCACCGCCGAGGTGAATGTCACGACGGAACCCGGGCGGGCCTACTACATGCTCACGATCCGAAAACACTAGCCCGGGTCAATCATGAAAGCTCGTAGCGAGGCCGCCAAGCGTCGAACAGATTCCGGTGAGCGCAGGATTTTCGGCTGCAGGCGTACTGAGCAGTACGTCGAGGACCGGAGATCCGAATGCGCCCGAAGATGCCGGCGATCGGCGGTCGCAGCAGAACGCTTCATGAATGATCCGGAGTAGGAGCCGGCCCATGCCGAACGGGTCGGGGAGTGCGTCGGCGGAAGCCTCGAACGCGAGCGCCGCGCGGCGTGAGTCGCTCGATGGCTTCCACGAGGAGCTCCGAGCGCGCTCGTCGTCGATCCTCGTGTGGTCGGCCTGGATCTTCAACACGCTCTACGTGGCGTGGTCGGGGCTCGACTTCATCCTGGCGAGGCCCGTCTGGCGGCCCTTCCTGGTGCTCCGGATGGCGATCGCCTCCGCGGGCATCGTCATCGCCTTCCTGGCGACCCGCGCCCGCTGGAGGCGCTATTCCTGGGAAGCGCTCTGGCTGTGGCTGTTCCTCTGCGGCAGTGGCATCGCGTTCATGTTGCCGTACGTGGGAGACGCGTTTCTCCCCTACCTCATGGGATTCACCGTGATCCTGTTCGGCGCCGGGTTCGTGCCGTTCTGGAAGCCGTCCTGGGCCATCACCAACGTCCTCGCCGTGACGTTGGTGGTGCCGGTGGCGTTCGTCCTCGAACCCGGCAACGTCTCGAAGCGCGACTTCACGGCCGGCGTCTTCTTCCTCTTCACGGTCGTGGGCGAGAGCTTCCTCGCCGCCTACTTCAAGTACGACCTCGAGCGCCGGAATCACCTCGCGCGATCCGAGCTGTCGAAGACCAGCGACAACCTCTCGACCGCGCTCGACCGCCTCAAGGAGCTCGACCGCATGAAGAGCGACTTCATGGCGAACATCTCCCACGAGATGCGCACGCCGCTGACGCTCATGCTGGGCGCGCTCGAGAGCCTCGGCTCCTCGCCCGAGGCGGGCTTCGGCGGGCGCCAGCTCGAGTACCTCGAGGTGATCCGCAGGAATGGCCTGAGCCTGATGCGCCTCATCAACGACCTCCTCGACCTCGCGCGTGTCGAGGCGGCGCAGGCGCGGCTCAGGCTCGAGGAGTTCGACCTGGGCGAGCTGGTGCGCGGCATCACGGTGCAGGCGGGCCCGATGTTCTCGTGGCGCTCGCTCGATCTCGAGACCGACATGCCCGACCGGCCGATCCCGGTCACGCTCGACCGGCTGCGGGTGGAGAAGGTGGTGCTCAACCTGCTCTCCAACGCGATCAAGTTCACGCCCGCGCACGGGCGCATCCGGGTCTCGGTGGCGGAGGAGCCCGAGCACGTCGAGATCGAGGTGGCGGACTCGGGAATCGGCATCGCGCCCGAGCACCACGCGCGGATCTTCGAGCGCTTCAGCCAGGTCGACGCCACCGCGACGCGCTCCAAGGGCGGCACCGGCATCGGGCTCGCGCTGGTGCGCGAGTTCGTCGAGCTCCACGGCGGGAGGGTCACGGTCGACAGCGCCTCCGGCGAGGGATCCACCTTCACGGTGCGGCTGCCGCGTGGTCCGCAGGGGATCCCCGAGGACCACATCGACCGGCGCGTCGCGCGCAGCGACACCGGGCTCGCGCGCCGCGAGGAGGACATGGGCCTCGGCGCCTGGGTGCAGACGATCTCCGAGTCCGCCGAGTACCGCTACGGCGAGCTCTACGACGTGGCGGACCGCCGCACCACCGCGCGGATCGAGATGGGTCCCCGCCACGGCACCGTGCTGGTGGTCGAGGACTCGCGCGACCTGGCGCGCTTCATCGCGCTGCAGCTCGCCTCCGACTACCACGTCATCACCGCCGCCGACGGCGAGGAGGGCTGGGAGCGCGCGCGCGCCGACCTGCCCGACCTGGTCATCACCGACCTGATGATGCCGCGCCGCGACGGCTTCTGGCTGTGCGAGCAGCTCCGCCGCGACCCGCGCACGCGGCCGATCCCGATCATCATGCTGACCGCACGTGGCCAGGCCGAGGACCGCGTAGAGGCGCGCCGTCACGGCGCGGACGTGTACCTGAGCAAGCCGTTCAACGTCCGGGAGCTGCTCGCCGCGATCTCGCGGCTCCTCAAGCGCAAGGAGGAGCGGGTGGACTCGCTCGCCACCGAGACCTCCACCTCGATGCGGGTGCTCACCGCCGGCCTCGCCCACGAGCTCCTCAACCCGCTCGGCTTCATCTCGAACGCGGTGTTCGCCCTCGACGAGCTGATCGCCGACATGATCCGCACCGGCGACACGAAGACGCTCGGGCCGACCTGCCTCGAGCTGCTCGGCTCCGCGAACGTCGGCCTCGAGCGCATCCAGACCCTCGTCAAGGAGCTCAAGTCGGTCTCCGAGCCGCACCCGAACCTCGAGCCCGAGCGCACCGACCTCAACCAGTCGCTGCGCTCGACGCTGCTGCTCGCGGGCGCCGGCAACGCCACCAAGGTCCAGTTCCACGTCGACCTGTGCGCCGACGCCACGGTGGTGTGCCGCGCGGGGCGGATCAACCAGGTCTTCCTGAACTTGATCAAGAACGCGCTCTTCGCGCTGCCCGAGGGGCGCGGCTCCATCTGGGTCTCGAGCCGCCACGTCCGCGACGAGATCGAGATCGTGATCGCCGACGACGGCTGTGGCATCGCTGCCGAGAACCTCGAGCGGGTCTTCGATCCGTTCTTCACCACGCGCGAGCCCGGACGCGGGACCGGGCTCGGGCTGGCGCTGTGCCGGCGGATCGTCGAGGAGCACGGCGGCACCCTCTCGCTCACGAGCGTGGTGGGCGAGGGAACCCGCGCGATCGTG
>CAYMQR010000028.1:0-19140 GCA_964392195.1 uncultured bacterium
AGCGCGTCGTAGCTGGCGTCCAGCGGGTACACGCGGTCGAACGCGAGCGTGCCGTAGCCGCCGAAGCCGCGCGAGCGGCTGCGGATCTCGGGAGCGACGCCGAGCGGGCCGGGCGCCGCCGCGGTGTCCGTCATCGACGCGTCGTCGTGCATGTTGCTGCCCGGGTTCGCCGCCATGAACGGGTGCTGGGGCGGCGGGACCGCCCGCAGCGGCCGTGCGAAGTCCGGCGCCTCGAAGCGCTCGAGCTGGCCGCCGGGGCGCGCCGGCGACGGCGCCTCGCCCGCACCGGGCGAGACGAGCGCCCGGACCTCGCGGGGAAAGAAGAGCCAGCTCGGGATCGGGCGCGGCTCCCCCTCCTCGCCGCCGCACGACGCGACGACCAGCACGATCGCGAGCAGCGCGCGGGCGCCGCGCCGACTCACGACGCGTCTCCGCCGGGCCGCGGGTAGCCCCACTCGTCGAGGGCGAAGCCCCAGCGCGCGCTCACCTTCTCCGCCACCTCGCGGTCCACGCGGTACTGGTTCTTGCGGAACTCGCCGAGGCTCGCGAGGTAGCGCTCCATGGCGGGCCGCGCGATGTCGAAGCCGCCGATCCCGAGCTCGCCGTAGATCCGTTCGAGCTCCGCCACCGGCCGCTCCTCGAGCTCCTCGTAGCGCACCTCGGTGAGCTGCCCGGCCGGGATCGCGGCGCGCTCGGCGAGGTAGGTGCGCATGAGCCGCTCGTAGATCGCGAGCACGAGCTCCTCGAGCTCGGCCGGCGTGACGCGCTGGAGCTGCGCCTTGGCGAGCACCACGCGGTAGATGCCGAGCGTCGACGGCAGCACCCGGTGCGGGTCGCGCACGATGTGGACGAAGCGCGCCCGCGGAAAGAGCTCGAGCAGGGTGCGGATGCGCCCGGTGTTGCACGGGTCCTTGAGGACCAGCCGCCGCCCGCCGGCGCGCAGGCTCGCGACCCGCAGCAGCCGCAGGTAGGTCTCGATCCAGGCGCGGCGCTCGGCGCCGTCGAGCCCTTCCAGCAGGCCGTAGCGCTCGAACACCGAGAGCCCCTGGCGCGGCAGCGCGAACACGTGCAGCGACGCGCGGTGGGTCAGGTTGGCGAGCGCGAAGGCCTCCTCCTGCGGCGCGTCGAGGTCGAGCGGCACGTTGTCGATCTCGCGGGTCGGGTGGTTCCTCGCGAGCGAACGTGCCAGCCACGGCTTCACCCAGCGCTCGGTGCTCAGGCAGAAACCCGGCACCAGCGCCTGGTAGGTCGAGACGAAGCCGAGCTGCGGGTCCTTCGCCAGCAGGTTGAGGAGGTGGGTGGTGCCGGTGCGCCAGTGGCCCAGGACGAAGAGCGGCTCGGGGTGCAGCGGCGCGCGCTCGATCGCGGCGCCGAAGCGCGCCCGCTCGAGCGCCCGCAGCGGGCTGGTCGCGAGGGTGGTCAGCGCGATCGCCGCGACCCGCGGCCAGAGCGCCGGGTCGACCGACTCGGCCTCGGCGACGACGCGCAGCCAGGCCCGGCACGAGCCCAGCGCGACGGGATGCTCGAACCAGTTGATCATGACGCGGGGCGCGATCGAACCACCGTCGCCGGGCGCGCGCAAGCGCCGGTTCCGAGGCTCGTTCTCGCGTCGCGCGAGCCTTGATCGAGGGGTGCCGCGAAATTACTCTCCCGCTCTCCCGCTGTGAGAGGGGCAACGCCGATGACCACGCTCTCCGACAAAGACACTCACGCCATCCTCGACCGCCTCGCCAAGGCCAACGAAGCCTTCCGCGGCTTCTATCCCGGCGACCCGCACGACCGCCAGCCGGTCCACACGGTGTACGGCGGCGCGCACCTCTTCAAGGCCGACCTGGCCAAGAAGCTCGGCGGCCTGGCCCTCAAGGCGCTCGACGAATACGCGCCCGATTTCGCGGCGTTCGCCAAGGCCGTCGAGATGCCGGGACACGAGACCCTGCCTTCGAGCTCGGCCGACGTCGCGGCGCTGACCGCCGCCCTCGCCGGGGGTGGTCACAAGCACACGGTCTACGAGCCGGCGTGGCTCGCCTACACCGTCTACCAGCGGGTCCGCGAGAAGCTCGGGCGCGAGCCCATCGAGGAGAGCCGCCTCGACTTCGAGGACGGTTACGGCAACCGCCCCGACGCCGAGGAGGACGGCCACGCCGCGTCGGCCGCCGAGGAGGTCGCCAAGGGCATGGCCGCCAAGACGCTGCCGCCCTTCATCGGCTTCCGGATCAAGTCGTTCACCGAGGAGTGCCGGGTGCGCGCGGTCCGCACCCTCGACATCTTCCTCACCAGCCTGGCCGCCAAGACCGGCGGCGAGGTGCCCGTCCCGTTCGTGGTCACGCTGCCCAAGGTGACCATCCCCGAGCAGGTCGCCGCCCTCGCCGATCTCCTCGACCTGCTCGAGGAGCGCCTCGAGATCAAGAAGGGCGCGGTCGGCATCGACATCATGATCGAGACCCCGCAGTCGATCATCGACGCCGAGGGCGCGAACGCGGTCTACAAGCTGGTGCGCGCCGGACGCGGCCGGGTCCGCTCGTCGGCGTACGGGACCTACGACTACACCGCGCTCGTGAACATCACCGCGGCGTTCCAGCGCCACACCCACCGCGCCGCGGACTTCGCGCGCCACGTCATGCAGGTCGGCCTCGCGCAGACCGGCGTCATGATCTGCGACGGCTCGACCACCATCATGCCGATCGGCCCGCACCGCGGCACGGCCGAGAAGCCGCTCACCCCGCAGCAGCAGGCCGAGAACCGCGCCGTCGTCCACTCGGCGTGGAAGCTCCACTACGACAACGTCCGCCACTCGCTGTCGCACGGCTACTACCAGGGCTGGGACCTGAACCCGGCGCAGCTGCCGATCCGCTACGCGGCGGTGTACCGGTTCTTCCTCGAGAGCCTCGCCGACGCATCGAACCGCCTCAACAAGTTCATCGACTCGGCCGCCAAGGCGACGCTCATCGGCAACACCTTCGACGACGCCGCCACCGGCCAGGGGCTGCTCAACTTCTTCCTGCGCGGCATCGCGTGCGGCGCGATCACCGAGGAAGAGGCGCTCGCCACCGGCATCACCCTCGACGAGCTGCGCGGCCGCTCGTTCGTGAAGATCGTCGCCAACCGCACCAAGTCCTGAGCGAACCCGCGGCCGACCGCGTGACGAGGACTCACCTGCAACGCCTAGGATCCTCCCGCGCGCTGGGCGCGCCTTTCTTCGCCGCCGTTCTCCTCGCCGCCGCCTGCACCTCGGGCGGCGGCGCCGACTCCGCCGCCAGCGACGCCGCCAAGGTCCGCTACGACCTGAGCGGCGCGGGCGGCTTCTTCGATCAGCCGTGGCCCGCCGACGTGCGGCTGCGTGACGACGGCACCGTCGACGCGAGCCGCTTCCCCAATCCGAAGAACCTGGGCGGCATCCAGGAGATGGTGGACCTCGCCGGCTCGGAGATCCGCAACTTCTCGCCGAGCGGCGCCGTGTTCTTCCGCTTCGACCGCTCCTTCACCGGCGTCGAGCCGGTGCCCGACCCGATGGCGACCACGGTCTCGCCGTCGCCCTACTTCCTGGTCGACCTCGGCGAAGGCGCCGGCTCAGGCTCGCGCGTGCCCGTCTGGCTCGACTACCACGACGCCCCGGACAGCTACCGCCCCGGACAGCTCCTCACGATGCTGCCGGTCTCGGGTGTGCTGCTCGAGCGCGAGTCGACGTACGCGGCGGTGGTGCTGCGCTCGGCGTTCGCGCGCCCCGACGAGGTGGGCCAGGACGCGGTGCTGCGCGCCGCGCTCGCGGGCCGCAACCCGACCGGCGACGACGCGGGCGCCAAGCTCGCCGCGTCGTTCGCACCGCTCCGCGACTACCTGCGCGCGCAGGGCATCGACCGCGACGACGTGATCGCGGCCACCGTCTACTCGACCGGCGACCGCACCACCCGCCTCACCGGCTTCGTGCGCCAGGTCGAGAGCCTGCCGACCGTCGCGCTCGACGCGCCACCCGAGCTCTTCTACGAGCGCCCCGAGTACTGCGCGTTCCGCGGCACCTACCACGTGCCCGCGTACCAGGACGGCGAGCCGCCCTACCTCTTCTCGGGCGGCGTGATCCAGACTCGCGGCGCCGACGGCGAGCTGGTCGAGCAGCGCCGCGACGGGGTGCCCTTCGTGGTCACGTTCCCCAAGCGCGCGATGGAGAGCGGCGGCTTCCCGCTCTACCTCTACATCCACGGCACCGGCGGCACCTCGGACCAGGTGGTGAGCCGCGGTCCGGTCCTCGAGGTGGGTGGCGACCCCGTGTACGGCGAGGGCCCGGCGTACGTGGTGGCGCTGCGCGGCTGGGGCGCGGGCAGCAGCGCCGGCAGCCTCAACCCGGAGCGCATCGGCGCGCTCTCGGCCGGGGGCTACATCGCCTACAACTTCACCCGCCCCTACGCCATGCGCGACAACTTCGCGCAGATGATCCTCGACCAGCTCGAGTTCCTGAAGGTGCTGCTGGCGCTGCGCGTCGACGCGTCGGCGTGCCCGGGCGCCGACGCCAGCGCCGCGCCCGACGGCCAGCTCCGCTACGACCCGGCGAAGGTCGTGGTCTCGGGCCAGAGCCTGGGCGCCTTCCTGACCGGCATGTTCGCGTCGCTCCACGACGGCTTCCGCGGCGCGGTGCTCACCGGCGCCGGCGGCGGCTGGGGCGAGTTCGCGCTCGGACCGCAGGACCCGCCGCTCTCCGAGATCCTCAAGCTGTACCTGGGCATGGGGGACGACGAGGTCCTCGACCTCTTCCACCCGATGATCGGGATCTTCGACCACACCGTCGGCGAAGCCGACAACGTGAACTACGTGCGGCGCATCCGCGTCGACCCGCCCGGGGATCGCGACGTCCCGCACGTGCTGGTGATCGAGGGCACCTACGACCTCCAGACCACCGCCAACCTGCAGCGCGGGCTGGTGGCGGCGATCGGCGTCGACATGCTCGGCGACAGCCAGACCACCGACCCGTACCAGCGCCTCGAGGACGCGATCCGCTTCGCCGGCAACGACATCCTCGAAGCCGAGCCGGTGCGCGGCAACGAGACCCGGCCCGACGGCTCGCCGCTCACCTTCGCGGTGGTGCGCTACGAGAAGGACCCGATCCGCGAGGGCCACTACGTGTCGGCGCAGCGCCCGGACGCCAAGAACGCCTACGCGTGTTTCCTCGAGACGCTGCTCTCCGATCCGCAGGGCGTGCCGAGCATCATCCGCGGCACCTCCATCGACGGCCCCTGTCGCTGACCCGCCGCGAGCGGGCGCCGGGCGTCACGAGCGCGGCTTGCGACCCACCACCATCGCGGCGTTCGGCAGGGTGCGCAGCGCGATCGGCCGCTCCACCACGAGCCCGGCGTCCCGGTGCCACGACTGCATGGTCGCGATCGGCCACGTGCCCGAGCGGCTGGTGGCGGCGAAGTAGAGGTCGAGCACCGCGCCCACTCCGCCCGCTGCCTCCGGTGAGGCGGGCCGGATCACGTCGAGCAGCACGCACACCCCGCCCGGCTCGAGCGCGCGGGCGATCCTCCTCATCAGCTCCCGATTCTGCTCGTCCGTGAAGTGGTGGACGAGCTGCGACAGGAACACCACGTCCCACGCCTCGGTGCCGAGATCGTCGGAGAGAGCGTCGCCGGCCCGGTGCCGGACCCGCTCGCCCATCCCCTCGCGGGCGAGGATCGCCGCGGCGTGCTCGATCGCCTCGGGGAGATCGAGGATCGTGGATCGCAGCGCGTCGTGGCGGCGGCACACGCACACCGAGTAGTAGCCGTGCGACCCGCCGATGTCGAGCATGTCTGTGGCGCCCGCGGGAACTGGCAGGCGCTCAGCCACCTCGGCCGCGGAGATCCCCGCGACCGCGCGCATGCCGTGCTGGTAGCGCTCCCAGATCGCGCCGTCCTCGAGCTTGCCGTGGAGATCGAGCGGTTGGCCGGTCGTCAGATACTCCTCGTACCTGGCCACGACGTCCCACTCGTCGTACTGGAAGAGCAGCTTGTCGGCGATCGAGTGCGGCGAGGTGGTCACCAGCCACTTGCTGGCTTTCCCGGTCAACCGGTAACGGCCGTCGCGGTACGTCAGGTAGCGGCAGCCGACCAGCGTGTCGAGGAGCTTGGCCGTCGCCACGGGATCGGTCCCGCAGGTGGCGGCGACCTCGGCAGCGGACTTCGCGGCGCCGCCGATCGCGTCGTAGAGGCCGAGCTTCACACCCGCCATGATCGCGCGGGCCATGCTGAACGCGATCTGCGTCTCGACGAGCGGCGCCGGCGCGACGTTGGTGCGCGCGATGATCCGTTCGACGAGGGTCTCCCCGATGATTCCCAGGCGCATGGCGGTCCTCCGGAGCGATGGACAGTCCTGCCACGGTCGGGCCGCCACCCGCAACCGAGGGCCATCCGACCGAGGCCTCTGGCCCGCCGCCCGACCGCGGTCCCGGCGCACGCACCCCGCACCGCCCGATCCCCGGACTCGCCAGGAGGCCCTTCAACACGGCATTCTAGGCAGTGGAACATGGCTACCGCCCCCATCCTCGGCGAGCCGCGACCGGCGCGGACGGTGCGCGGCCAGTACTCCCGCGAGGGGCTGCTGCGCCTCGCCATCGGCTTCACGCTCGTCCAGCTCCTGGTCGCGTGGTCGATCGACGGGGTGAGCCCGAGCGCCGACCTGAAGGAGGCGCTGCGCTGGGACTGGCGGATCGCCATCGGCAAGATCGCGGCGCTCGGCGTGGGCGCAATCGCGGGGATCGGCATCGCGATCCTGATCCGCCGCTCGCCGCCCTTCGGCACCATCGCGGAGCGGATCGTGCCGCTCGCCGACTGGGCGAGCTTCCGGCCCGTCGACTACGTCGCGATCGCGGCGTGCGCCGGGCTCGGCGAAGAGGTGCTGTTCCGCGGCGCGCTGCAGCCGGTCACGGGCGTGGTGATCCAGGCGGTGCTGTTCGGGCTGCTGCACTGGACCTGCCGCGCGCACGTCGGCATCGCGGTGTCGGCGGGTCTCGTGTTCGGGTACCTCGCGGAGGTGTCGGGTAGCGTGTGGCCGGGAGTCGCCGCGCACTTCTCGGTCGACCTGACCACCGGGCTGGCGCTCGGCGCGGCGCTGCGCCGCGGCTGGATCGACGCGGCGGGTCGCTTCATCGCGACCGATCCGGCCACCCCGCCGTCGCCCGCGGTCTGATCTCGGGCTCCAGGCGACCTGGCGGTCGCCCCTACACTGGCCCCCGAGGTGCGGAATCGCAGGGGAGGGCGCGAGCCCTCCCGGAGCGAAAACGGGCGCCGGTTCCCCGGCGCCCGTCGCTCGTCCGCCCTCGGCGGTGGGCCGCTCAGCCCACGGTCCAGGTCGGCCCGTCGTCGAGCAGCTTCTCGAGGTCGCCGAGCCCCTTCTTGCGCTTGGCGTCGTCGATCTGCGCGTGGAGCATGTCCTCGTAGACCGGGCGCTCGACGGCGCGGAAGATGCCCATCGGCTCGGGGAACTCGGGGTGCTGGAGGCGGCTCAGCATGTACGCCAGCACTCCGTTCTCCTGCTTCTCGTCGTGGACCACGAGGTCCTTCTCGGTGACGCCGTCGCCGAGCTTGACCACCTCGAGCTGGCCCTCGCGGAAGCGCAGCCCCTTGTCGCGCTCCTTGCCGAAGACGAGCGGCTTGCCGTGCTCGAGCACCAGGATGTTGTCGTCCTTGACGCCCTTCTCGGTCGCGTAGGTGAAGGCGCCGTCGTTGAAGATGTTGCAGTTCTGGTAGATCTCGACGAGCGCGGTGCCGCGGTGCGCGGCGGCGCGCTTGATCACCTCTTCGAGGTGCTTGGTGTGCACGTCCACCGTCCGTGCCACGAACGTGGCCTCGGAGCCGAGCGCGACGGCGATCGGGTGCAGCGGCTGGTCGATGCTCCCCCACGGCGTGGACTTGGTCTTCTTGCCCATCTCCGAGGTCGGCGAGACCTGCCCCTTGGTGAGGCCGTAGATCCGGTTGTTGAAGAGCAGGATCTTGAGGTCCACGTTGCGGCGCATCGCGTGGATCAGGTGGTTGCCGCCGATCGACAGCGCGTCGCCGTCGCCGGTCGCGACCCACACCGTGAGGTCGGGGCGCGCGGCCTTGAGGCCGGTGGCGATCGCGGGCGCGCGGCCGTGGATCGAGTGGAAGCCGTAGGTGTTCATGTAGTACGGGAAGCGGCTCGAGCAGCCGATCCCCGAGACGAACACCGTGTTCTCCCGGCTCACGCCGAGGGTCGGCATCACCTTCTTGACCTGCGCGAGGATCGCGTAGTCCCCGCACCCCGGGCACCAGCGCGGGTCCTGGTCGGTGCCGAAGTCCTTCGCCGTCAGGTTGAGCGGCGCGATCGCGTTCATCCTTGTGCCTCCGAGACCATCGACTGCGTGGGGCGGCGCGTCGCGACGATCGGCGCCTCGACGCTGCGCGGACGCGCGCCGAGGAGCTCGTCGACCTTCTCGACGATCTCCCGCACCATGAACGGCTTTCCCTTGACCTTGTTGAGCCCGACCGCGTCGACCAGGTAGCGCGCCCGCAGGATGGTACGCAGCTGGCCCAAGTTGAGCTCCGGCACCAGCACGTGGCGGAAGCCGCGCAGGATCTCCTCGAGGTCGTGGGGAAGCGGGTTGAGATAGCGAAGGTGCGCGGCGGACACCTTCTTGCCCTGCGCGCGCAGCCGCTCGATCGCCGTGGCGACCGCGCCGTAGGTGCCGCCCCAGCTCACGATCAGCACGTCACCGGTGCGGTCGCCGAGCACCGGCTGCGGCGGGTAGCCGTCGGCGATCTTGTCGACCTTCGCCTGCCGGGTGCGCACCATGAACTGGTGGTTGTCGGCGTCGTAGCTGACGTTCCCGGTGAGGTCCGCCTTCTCCAGCCCGCCGATGCGGTGCATGAGGCCGGGCGTCCCGGGCTTCACCCACGGCCGCACCAGGCGCTCGTCGCGCTCGTACGGAAAGAAGGGCTCGCCGTGGCCGTTCGCGTAGAACGGCACGTCGATCGGAGCCAGCGCGGCCACGTCCGGCAACCGCCAGGGGTCGGAGCCGTTGGCGATGTAGCCGTCGCTGAGCAGCATCACCGGCGTCATGTGCTGCATGGCGATGCGGCTCGCCTCGATCGCGGCGTCGAAGCAGTCGGACGGCGACGCGGCCGCGATCACCGGCACGGGCGTCTCGCCGTTGCGGCCGAACACCGCCTGGAAGAGGTCCGCCTGCTCGGTCTTGGTGGGCAGGCCGGTGGACGGGCCGCCGCGCTGGATGTTGACGATCACCAGCGGCAGCTCGGTCATCACCGCCAGGCCGATCGCCTCGGTCTTGAGCGCGACGCCCGGGCCGCTCGATCCGGTCACGGCGAGGCAGCCGCCGAAGGACGCGCCGATCGAGGCACCGATCGCCGCGATCTCGTCCTCCGCCTGGAACGTGATGACGCCGTACTCCTTGTGGCGTGACAGCTCGTGGAGGATGTCGGACGCCGGCGTGATCGGGTAGCTGCCGTAGAAGAGCTGCTTGTCGGCGAGCCTCGCCGCGGCGATGAGGCCGATCGCGATCGCCTCGTTGCCGGTGATCTTGCGGTACGTGCCGGGGCGGATCTCGGCCTTCTCCACCCGGTACGAGCTCACGAACATCTCCGTGGTCTCGCCGTAGTTGAAGCCGGCCTTGAGGGTGCGGACGTTGGCCTCGCGCAGGGTCGGGTTCTTGGAGAACTTGTCCTCGATGTAGGCCATGGTCGGCTCGAGCGGCCGCCCGTAGAGCCAGCACGCGAGCCCGAGCGTGAAGAAGTTCTTGCAGCGGTCGGCCGAGCGCTTCTCGAGGCCGAGCCCGTCGACCGCGCGCCGGTTCATCGTGGTGATGGGGATGGCGTGGAGCTTGTACGTGTCGAGCGACCCGTCGGTGAGCGGGTTCTCCGCGTAGCCGGCCTTCTCGAGGTTGTCGGGCGTGAACGCGTCGCTGTTCACGATCAGCACGCCGCCCGTGATCAGGTCGGCGAGGTTGGTCTTGAGCGCGGCCGGGTTCATCGCCACCAGCGCGTCGACCTGGTCGCCCGGCGTGTGGATGTCCTGGCTCGAGAAGTTGACCTGGAAGCCGCTCACGCCCGCGAGCGAGCCCGCGGGCGCGCGGATCTCGGCGGGGTAGTCGGGGAAGGTCGAGATGTCGTTGCCGAAGATCGCCGACGCATCGCTGAACTGGCCGCCGACGAGCTGCATGCCGTCGCCCGAGTCCCCCGCGAACCGCACGGTCGCGGATTCGATCTCGGAAATCGTCTTCGGCAGCGCGGCGGCGCCACCGACTGCTTCGTTCGTCATCTGCCGGGACCCTCTCTGGACGACGCACCCGGTGGCAGGGGAACGTCCCCTCGAGGGTGCGTCTCGTGCGTGGAACGTGCGAGCGCGATCAGTCGCGCGGCGTCGGTGGCGGGCTACCAGCGCCCGCCGATGCCCGTGCCGTGCGCCGCGACAACTCCGCGGGACGACTCGATTTCACATCGATCATCGCGGCAGAAACCAGTGTACCGACCACGGCACCGGGCCGCAACAGAGTTGCTGCCGGGAAGCGGGAGCGAGTCGGCGAGCGCCGACCCACCCGCACCGCGGGTGGGCCGCTCGAACCGGACCGAAGGGAGGAGCGCCGCGGCTCAGCCGACGGCGCGCAGCTTGGGGCTGGGCGTGAAGGCGACCTCGTCGGCGCTCACGCTCACGATCTTGTTGGCCTCGTCGACGAGCACCACCTTCGGCTTGTGCTGGAACGCCTCGGCGTCGTTCATCTGCGCGTAGGTGGCGATGATCACCACGTCTCCGACCGCCACCTTGCGGGCGGCCGCGCCGTTCAGGCAGATGTCGCCGCCGCCGCGCGGGCCTTCGATGGCGTAGGTCTCGAAGCGCTCGCCGTTGGTCACGTTCCAGATGCACACCTGCTCGTAGGGGTAGATGTCGGAGGCTTCGAGCAGGTCCCGGTCGATCGTCACACTCCCCACGTAGTTGAGGTTGGCATCGGTGACCGTGGCACGGTGGATCTTCGACTTCATCATCGAGCGGATCATCCAGTTCTCCTTCGCGAGTATCCGCCTCGGTCGTCGAGGTCGCATCTCGCACTGAGGACTCGGTTCAATTGTAGCGCTACTGCGTCATTCGTGCCTGCATTTCCTCTAACCGATCCGGCCGCATCCGGCGAGACCCGGCCTTTCGGCAAGGATCTCGACGGGTTCGGACCATCATGCCGGATCGAGCGCGACGTTGTCGATGAGCCGGGTATGTCCCAAATGGAGCGCCACGGCGAGCCGCGCCGGGCGCTCGATCGTGGTCAGCGGCTCGAGGTCCTCGGCGTCCACCACCTCGACGTATTCGACCCGGAACGCCGACTGCGCGGCGAGCCGCTCGCGCGCCCAGCCCGCCACCGCGGCGGCGTCGCGCTCGCCGCCGCGGACCCGCTCGGCGGCGGCGAAGAGCGTCGCCGGGATCGCGCGCGCCAGCTCGCGTTGCTCGGGCGAGAGCCGCACGTTGCGGCTCGACATGGCGAGCCCGTCCGGCTCGCGGACCGTGGGCAGCCCGACCACCTCGATGCCCATGTCGAGGTCGCGGGCCATGGTCCGGACCGTGACGAGCTGCTGGTAGTCCTTCTCGCCGAACAGCGCGACGTGTGGGCGGGTGGCGTGGAAGAGCTTGGCGACCACGGTGGTGACGCCGCGGAAGTGGCCGGAGCGGTAGGCACCGCACAGCCGCTCGGTGACGCCGTCGACCTCGACCCGGGTGCGGAACCCGCGCGGGTACATGTCCTCGTGCGCGGGGGTGAAGAGCACGTCCGTTCCGACGCTCTCGAGCATGCGCGCGTCCCGCTCGAGGTCGCGCGGATAGCCATCGAAGTCCTTGGCGTCGTTGAACTGGATCTTGTTGACGAACAGGCTGACCACCACCACGTCGGCGCGGCGCCGCGCCTCGCGCACCAGGCTCAGGTGCCCCTCGTGGAGGAAGCCCATGGTGGGGACGAGCGCGACGCGGCGCCCGGCGAGGCGCTCGCGCTCGCTGCGGGCCCGCATCGCGGCGATGGACGGGAGGGTCTCCACGGTGGGCCTCAGTGGAAGGTGTGCTCGGGGCCCGGGAAAGCGCCGCTCTTGACCTCGTCGATGTAGGCGCCCACCGCCTTCACGATGACGTCGTTGAGGTTCGCGTACTTCTTGGCGAACTTCGGGCTCCAGTTGTTGTCCATGCCGAGCAGGTCGTAGATCACCAGCACCTGGCCGTCGCAGCCGGGCCCGGCGCCGATACCCACCGTGGGGATGCGGATCGCCGCGCTCACCTTCTCCGCGAGCTCGCCCGGGATCCCCTCGAGCACGATCGCGAACGCGCCCGCGTCCTCGAGCGCCTGCGCGTCCTCGAGGAGCGCCTGCGCCGTGTCCTTGGTGCGGCCCTGGATGCGGAAGCCGCCGAGCTGGTGGATCGACTGGGGCGTGAGCCCGAGGTGGCCGACCACCGGGACACCCATGCGGTGGATCGCGCGCACCACCGGCGCGATCTCGCGCCCGCCCTCGACCTTCACCGACTCGGCGCCGCCTTCCTTCACCAGCCGCGCCGCGTTGCGCTGCGCGTCCTCGACCGAGACCTGGTAGCTACCGAACGGCATGTCGAGGACGAGATGGGCGTGGGTGAGGCCGCGGGCCACGATCCGGCCGTGGTAGATCATGTCGTCGAGCGTCACCTCGAGCGTGCTCGAGCGGCCCTGGATCACCATCCCCAGGCTGTCGCCGACCAGCACCATCTCGACCCCGGCCTGGTCGAGGATGCGCATGAACGTCGCGTCGTAGCAGGTGACCATGGTGATCTTCTCACCACGGCCCTTCATCGCGACCAGCTCGGGGACGGTGACCTTCTTCGACTTCGGCTTCGGGCTCATGGCTTCCTCCGGCTGCCCGTCGTGCCCTCGCACGATCGCGCGCCTGTTCGAGCCGGGCTCCACGGGTGGGGTGCTGGGTACGCTCGCCGCTGGGTGACGGTCGGTGCCCGCGTCCGACCCCCTTCGCTCGCGCTCGCGCGGACGCGCGTTTCACGGCTCGGGGACGGGCGGGGGCGCTTCGGTCGGACGAGAGTACGGGCTCCTTCGGCCGGCGGTGGTCCGGCTCAGCGTGATCCGATGGGCTGATAGTACTGCGTCCCGCCGCGCATGCGGCGGATCTCGCGCACCAGGTTGTCGAAGTCCTCGCGCCGCTCGACGAAGTCGATCTCGGAGGTGTGCACCACGAGCAGCGGCGTCTCCGAGTACTGGAAGAAGAACTCGTTGTAGGCGCGGGTGAGCTCCTCGAGATAGGGCGCGGTGATGTTGCGCTCGAAGTCGACGCCGCGCTTGCGGATGCGCTGCATCAGCACCTCGGGGCGGGCCTGGAGGTAGACGACCAGGTCGGGCTTCACGATCCGCGCGTCGAGGAGGCGGTAGATCTGCTCGTAGAGCGAGAGCTCGTTCTCGTCGAGGTTGAGGTGCGCGAAGATCCGGTCCTTCGCGAACAGGTAGTCGGCGAGGGTGACGCGCTGGAAGAGGTCGCCCTGCCCGATCAGCTTCTGCTGCTGGAAGCGGCTGAGCAGGAAGAAGATCTGGGTCTGGAACGCGTGCTTGGCGCGGTCCTGGTAGAACTTCCCCAGGAACGGGTTCTCGTCGACCTTCTCGAAGATGCAGCGGGCCCGCAGCTCCTCGGCGAGGAGCTTGGCGAGGCTGGTCTTGCCGACCCCGATGGGGCCTTCGATGACGATGTACCGGGGGGCTTCCATGGGGGCAGGGAGCGGAAGCTCGGCGTCCGGTCGGGAACCCGCGGGAACTCGCGCGATCGCGCTCTTATAGCACGGTATTTCGGCCGATCAGCCAGAGCAAGTGAAACGCGTTTCCGTTCCCGCCATGGACGCGATAAAGAGGAACCTCGAGCCATGGCGCGCCGTCCGGCGGGGCGCCCGCGCGCGGCCAACCACCCGGCGAAACGCCACAGGAGCTCCACCCATGTCGCGACCCCTCCTCCGGCTCGCCTGCGCGGCGACCGCCCTCTCCTCTCTCCTCGGCGGCACCGCTCACGCGATCAGCGCGCACGACGTCATGCAGCAGTCGCAGTCGATCCAGGAGAAGCCGCAGACCCGCCGCGGCAACATGACGATGACGCTGGTCGACAAGAACGGCGACAAGCGGGTCCGCAAGGTCACGACGTACAGCAAGAAGTTCGGCCCCGACACCAAGTCGGTGCTGTTCTTCCTCGAGCCCGCCGACGTGAAGGGCACCGGCTTCCTCCAGTTCGGCTACAAGGCGGCCGACCAGGACGACGACCAGTGGCTCTACCTGCCGGCGCTCAAGCGCATCCGCAAGATCACCTCGTCGAACAAGAACCAGAGCTTCATGGGCACCGACTTCTCGTACGACGACATGGCGACCCGCGACGTCGACGACGACGAGCACAAGCTGCTGCGCGAGGACACCGTCGGCGACCAGGCGGTGTGGGTGATCGAGAGCACGCCCAAGAAGCTCGAGGAGGACGACGAGTACTCGAAGGCGGTGAGCTTCATCCGCAAGAGCGACTACCTGCCCGCGAAGGTCGAGTTCTACGACCGCAAGGGCGCCCTCGAGAAGACGCTGGTGGTCCAGGCCGTCACGATGGTCGACGGCATCCCCACCCCCTTGAAGCTCGAGATGACGAGCGCCGACTCCGGCCACAAGACGCTGCTCGAGATGGACGGCCTCGAGTTCGACAAGCCGCTCGACGACGAGCTCTTCACGCAGCGCGTGCTCGAGAAGGGGCCGTGACGGCCGCGGTTTCCGGGGCGTCGACCCTCCTCGCTCGCTGACCCGCCACCTCCCCGGCCGACGTGCTCCGTCTCGACCGCCCCCGGAGGAGCGCCGGCTCGCGCCGCGTGCTGGCCGCGATGGTCGCGTGCGCGCTCGGCGCGGGCACGGCCCACGCCTACGAGGCCGAGACCGGCCCGGTGAAGCTCGACGCCGACGCCTCCGCCAAGCTGCGCACGGTGCTTCGCTTCGACGACAGCACCCCCACCGAGTACCCCACCTTCGACCTCGGCCTGCACGCCGAGGCCGAGCTCGGCTCGAAGGCGAGGATCGTCACGCGCACGTTGCTGCGCTCCGACGGCACCGTCCTCGACCCCAGCAACGAGCACGTCGTCCACGACTTCCGCTCGGTGTTCCAGGACTCGACGCCGTACGTCGAGTTCGAGGAGGCCTACCTCGACCTCGAGCTGCCCGCGTCGGCGCTGCGCGCGGGCATCCAGAAGTTCGCGTGGGGCAAGCTCGACGCCCAGAACCCCACCGACCGCCTCAACCCGGCCGAGTTCACGCGCCCCCTCGACGAGATCGAGACCGCGTCCAAGATCGGCATCCCCGCCGTCGACTACAAGTTCATCCCGGACCAGGTCACCTCCACCGGCCCGTTCGAGATGATGGTGCTGGAGGGCGTGTTCCTGCCGATCGCGGGCTCGTTCCGGCTACCCACCGAGGAGGAGCGCTGGTACCCGCCGCTCCTGCGCATCCCGCAGGAGGTGATCGTCGATCCGGGCTTGCTGAGCGGCGAGCCGCCGTTCAACCGCCTGTCGCCCTTCCCGGTCACGACCAACCTGACCGTGAGCGAAGGCGAGCCGCTCTCGATCTCGTCCGACCACTTCCAGTGGGCCGCCCAGTGGAGCGCGTTCGTGGGCGGCTTCGACGTCGACGTCTCGTATTTCGACGGCTACGACACCATCCCCACCGGCGAGCTCTCCGGGACGATGACGTCGTACTCGCCGGGGATCGGCACGGCGCCGACGGTGACGGCCGACATGACCTTCACCCCGCGCCTCGACCGCATCCGGCTCTTCGGCGGCGGCTTCTCGACCTCGGCCTGGGACCTGACGATCAAGGGCAACTTCGCCTACATCCAGGGGCGGCGCTTCAACTACGACATCAGCACCGACACGCTCTTCACCAACCCGAACTTCGTCGACTTCCAGCCGCTGGTCGAGCAGTTCCTCGCCGACTTCCCCGAGCAGTACTTCAACCAGACGCTGCCGATCCCCGCGATCCCGATCTCGGTGGAGCGCGACACCGTCAACAGCGGGCTGCAGGTCGAATACGTGACCGGCGACTGGGTCTTCGACGTCGTCGGCTACCTCGACGTGATGCTCGACCCGGTGCCGGGCCTGATCCAGGAGGAGCTCGAGGGCCGGCTGCTGCTGCAGATGCGCCGCAGCTTCCTGCGCGAGACCCTCACCTTCGACCTGACGGGCGTGTGGATCATGGCGCGCGGCGAGTTCGTGGTGATGCCGAAGGTCGGCTACCAGATCCTCGACGGCCTCACCGCCGAGGCGGGCGTGCTGGTGATCGAGGGCCCGGACGACGGGCTGCTCGGCCAGTTCCGCCGCAACGACGAAGCCTTCGCGAACGTCATTTACGCCTGGCAGTAGAGCGGCTTCGTCTGCGCCGCGTCGGCGGCGCCGGCACGTCGATCTCGACCGCCTCGGGGTGGTGGCTCAGCGCCACGACGTTGCCGTCCGGGTCGCGCACGTAGAGCGTGAACGCGGTCTCGCGGAACACCGGGTGGCCGGCGCGCTCGAGGCGGGCGCGCCAGCGCTCGCGGCCCGCGGCCTCGATGCCGAACGCGGCGCAGTGCCAGCCCGGCGCCTCGTCGTTGCGCTTCGGCCGCGTGCGCTCGGCGCGCTCGACCGCCAGGAAGCCCCCGCCGCCCAGACCGAGCCACACCGAGCGCGACCGCCCGCGCTCGTCGGTCCAGCGCTGCATCACCGGCAGCCCGAGCACGTCGCGGTAGAAGTGCTCGGCGCGCGGCAGGCTCGACACCACCACCGCCAGGTGGTGCACCCGAAGCTCCTCGCGTCCCGAGAGCCGCGCGAGGAGCTTGCGCGACGTCTCGACCAGCGGCTTCGACGCCTCGCTCGCGATCGAGACCGCGAGGCGCGCCGCGTCGGCGGCGTCGGGCAGGCGCGGCCTCACGCCCAGCGACTCGAGGATCGCCACGGGATCGGCGCGCTTACGCTTGGTCGGCATGGTCTCGCCCTATCCACCCGCACTCGGCGCCGCGGCCGCCGCCGGCTCGCCCACCGTAGCGCGGGGGCTCTCATCGTGTCGGCGCTCAGTAATAGATCGTGCGGGTCCGATGATAGGGCTTCATGCGCGGCAGCGCGCGCTGCCCCGCGTCCCACAGCAACCAGTCGACCTCGGTGCTCGTCACCACCACGCCCTCGCGGTGGAGCGCCTCGCGCAGCCACTCGACGGCCCACACCGTCGCGGCGCGGATCTCGAGCTCCTCGATCGAGCCTGGCGCGAGCAGCACCTTGCGGCCCACCCGCGCGGCGAGCGCCGGCGCGTAGCGCAGGATCCCCCACGCGCGCAGCACCTGCGGCAGCTTGTAGTCGGCGAACGCGGTGAGCTGGTCGAGGTCCCTGAAGCCGCCCCAGCGCCGGCCGCCGAAGGCGCCCCACAGGTCCGCCACCAGGATCTGGGCGCGCTTCAGGAAGCGAACCTCACGGCCGTCGTGGAGCGCGACGTCGTCGAACGACGGCAGCGACTCGGCGACCAGCCGCGCCAGCGCCGGCGCGCTGCCGCGCGCCTCCTCGACGAGCGCCGTCGCGCGGCCCGACCAGCGATCGCGCAGCGCCCGGCCCAGCTCGCGGGCGTTCCGCCAGCGCTGCTCGAAGAGCGGGATCTCGCCTTGCCCGCGGAACAGCCGCGCGAAGAACCGGGGCTCGAGCTCGGCCAGGAAGTCGGCGTCGAGCAAGGCGGGCGTCGCCGCGACCGCGCGCGTGAGCGCCGCCGCCAGCGCCCAGTAGCCGTCGAGCCACTGGCCGCGGAAGCGGACCTTCCAGCGCGGCTCACCCCAGAAGCAGAAGTTCACCGCGTCGATCAGCAGCACGTACGTCACGCTGCGCGCGGTGCCGTCGAAGAACAGCTCGTCGCGATGCCACGCCGGGGCGCGGCGCTCGGCGCGCGCCAGGCCGGCCGCCGCGCGCGCGATGCGGTCGTGGTCGATCGCGACGTGGCGCGCGTCCTCGATCAGCGGCGCGGTCGACACCAGCACGCCGAGCGGATCGGGGCGGCGAGCCAGCAGGGCGCGAGGTCGGGTCACGAGCGGATGGGCGGGGGATGGTGCGCGGGCCAGCGTGACGGCATGGTACGTTCGCCGCCATCGGCCTTCAACCGAGGTGCGCGCCTTGCTCGAAGACAGCGACTCACTCCCGATCGACGCGGACGACTCGAGCGACAGCATCCACCTGCTGATCCCGCACAAGAAGAGCGGCAAGCCCGGCGACGCACCCGGCATCGAGTACGACCAGCTCCTGACGATGCCGCGCGGCACGCGGCCGGCCACGATCACGGTCATCGACTACTCGCCGGCCCGCCACGAGACCCGGGTCGTCACCGACCTCGACGCATTCCTGAACGAGCACCGCCCCCCCGGGACCACCGTGCGGTGGATCGACGTGGACGGGCTCGAGGACCCGAGAGCGATCCGGGTGATCGCCACCAAGTACAGCCTCCACCCCCTCGCCATCGAGGACCTGCTGCACGTGCCGCAGCGTCCGAAGGCGGATCCCTACGAGGCGGACGGCGACCACCACGCGCGGCTCTTCGTCATCGCGCGCATGGCGATGCTCGTGGACGGCTCGCTCGAGAGCGAGCAGATCAGCATGTTCCTCGGCCACAACACCGTGATCACGTTCCAGCAGAGCCCCGGCGACTGCTGGGACCCGATCCGCGCGCGGATCGCGCGCGCCGGCTCGCGGCTGCGCACCAACGACGCGAGCTTCCTGCTCTACGCGCTGATCGACGCGATCGTCGACCACTGCTTCCCGCTCCTCGAGGAGTACGGCAACCGGCTCGAGGAGCTCGAGGACGAGATCCTCGAGCACCCGTCGTCGGCGCTGATCCGCAAGGTCCACACCCTCAAGCGCGAGCTGCTGGTGCTGAGGCGCGACTTCTGGCCGCTGCGCGAGGTGATCAACACGCTGCAGCGTGAGCCGCACGAATGCATGAGCGACACGACGCGCACCTACCTGCGCGACGTCTACGACCACGTCGTGCAGATCCTCGACATCCTCGAGAGCTACCGCGAGGTCGCGATGGCGATCGGCGAGTCCTACATGACCGCCATGAGCAACCGCATGAACGAGGTCATGAAGGTGCTCACCATCATCTCGACGATCTTCATCCCGATCACGTTCCTG
>CAYMQR010000029.1:0-19019 GCA_964392195.1 uncultured bacterium
CTCTCGGTGGTCGCCGACAGCCTCTCGGCGATGAAGTACGCGAAGGTTCGCGTCGTGCGTGACGAGTCCGGTCTGGTCACCGACTACCGGACCGAGGGCGACTTCCCGAAGTTCGGCAACCACGACAACCGCGTCGACCACCTCGCAGCCTGGGTCGTGAGCGCGTTCATGGCGAAGCTCCGGAAGTATCCGCTCTACCGGAACGCGATCCACACGCAATCACTGCTGACCATCACGTCGAACGTGGTGTACGGGAAGGCCACCGGAAACACGCCGGACGGCCGCCGCAAGGGTGAACCGTTCGCGCCGGGCGCGAACCCGATGCATGGACGCGACACGCGCGGTCTTCACGCGGCGGCCGCGTCGGTGGCGAAGCTGCCGTTCCGCGACGCCGCCGACGGCATCTCGCTCACGGCGACGATGGTGCCGGGCTCCCTCGGGCGAACCGCCGCCGATCGGATCACCAACCTCGCGAGCATGCTGGACGCCTACTTCGGGGTGACCGGCTACCACATGAACGTGAACGTGCTGAACCGCGAGACGCTCCTCGACGCGATGGAGCACCCCGAGAAGTACCCGAATCTCACGATCCGGGTGTCGGGATACGCGGTCAACTTCGTGCGCCTCACGCGCGAGCAGCAGATGGACGTCATCAACCGGACGTTCCACGGCGGAGACGGCCATGGCTGATGCGACCAGCACGCCCGTCGTCTCGCTGGAAGCCAAGAGCCCGTTCGAGCTGCGCGTCAACCTCGGCAAGGACGTCCCCGAATCGGACGTCCGCAGCGCGCTGGCGACCGGCGAGATGGGCTTCCTTCACTCGTTCACGACCGGCTCGACGGTGGACGGTCCGGGCGTCCGCCTGGTGGCGTGGACCTCGGGCTGCATGTGGCGCTGCCTCTACTGCCACAACCCGGACACCTGGACGATGACCAACGGCATCCCGGTGACCCTCGCGAGGGCCGCCGAGGAGCTCGCCAAGTACCGCCACGGGCTCAAGGTCATGTCGGGGGGCTTCACGCTCAGCGGCGGCGAGCCGCTGATGCAGCACCGCTTCGCCATCAAGCTCCTCGCCGCCGCGCGCAAGCTCGGCATCCACGCCGCCCTCGACACCAACGGCTGCTACGGCGATCGCCTGAGCGACGTGGATCTCGACGCGATCGACCTCGTGCTGCTCGACATCAAGGGCTGGGATCCGGAGCGGCACCGGCGGCTCACCGGCATGGACGTCGAGCCGACGCTCGCGTTCGCGCGCCGTCTGGCGGCGCGCGGCAAGCCCGTGTGGCTGCGGTTCGTGCTCGTTCCCGGGCTCACGGACGAGCCGGACGATGTGGTACACATCGCCGACTTCGCAGGTGGTCTGGGCAACGTCGGTCGCGTCGACGTGCTGCCTTTCCACCAGATGGGAAAGCACAAGTGGACGCAACTCGGCCTCGAGTATCAGCTCGCCTCCGTGGAACCGCCGACGGTAGACCAGATCGAGGCGGTGCGCGCCCGGTTCATCGCCGCCGGGCTCGAGACCTGTTGACCGGGCGATTCCCGCGCCGGGCGCGCCGGTTCCCGGTCTCGGTTGTCCTCGCGGCGCTCGTCGTCGCGGCGCCGCTCGCGACGCGGGCCTCGGCCGACGAGGGTCTCTCGTTCGAAATCGCGCCCTACCTGTGGATCGCGAGCGCGGGTGGCGACTTCGGTGTGCCGGGATCGAGCGATCAGCCGCCCGTCTCCGGCGGCGGAAGCCCCTTCGACTCGGAGACCTCGATCCGCGCCGGGTTCATGCTCAAGGCCGAGGCGCGCTATGGCGCTGTGGGGCTTCTGTTCGACGGCGCGTGGGTCAAGCTCGCCACCGATGCGAGCGGCCGCGGGCTGCTCTACGAGAACGCGGCGGCCGACACCGACCTCGGCTTCGGCACCCTCGCGCTGACCTACGCGTTCCCGGTCCAGTCGGGCTTCTCGTTCCGCCCCTTCGCCGGCGCCCGTGCGTACTTCGCCGACATCGAGCTCCACTTCGAGCCAGGCCTCTTGCCGCAGGCGAACCCTTCCGGGAACGACCCGTGGGTGGATCCCGTCGTCGGTGCCCTGATCCGCTACTCGTTCACCGATGACTTCTATGGCTCGGTCGTCGGCGACGTCGGCGGTTTCGACGTGTCGTCGCGGATCACCTGGCAGGTTTACGGCGGTCTCGGCTACGAGGTCGCCGACTGGTTCGCGGCGAGCGTCGGCTATCGGTACCTGGTCGACGATTACGAGAACGACGACTTCCTGCTCGACATCTCGGTGCAGGGCTTCCTGGTCGGCGCCAGCTTCCGGTTCTGAGCGCGGCGCGCGGGCTCGGGTTCAGTCGCTCGGGTCGAGGAGGCCGTAGTAGCGGCCCACCCAGTACGCGATCAGGTAGTCGTCGCCTGCGTACTCGAACAGCGGGTCGGATCCGCCGTCGCAGACGTTGGCGGGATTGTTGTCCCACATGAACCCGACCACGCACCGCTCGCCTGGTGGGAAGGGTACGGTGGCCTTGGGCGAGATCTCGTCCCACCCGCCAGGAATCCCGATCAGCTCGGCGATGATCGGTCCGACGAAGTTGAGCAGGTCCACGACCGGGTCCGGTGTGAACGGGCCCTGCGTGGGCTGGATCTTGAGACGCGGAGGATCGGGTACCGCGGCGAGGACCGCTTTGTCCGCCGCGACGTCGTCCGCGGTGTAGCTTGCCGCGCCCTCGCCCCACACCACGAAGTCGAAGAAGCTCTGCTGGGTGTTCGCCACCCAGTGGTAGAGGTTCTCGCGCGTGACGAAGCGGTCGAAGTCCTTGTTGGGCGAGTCGGAGAGCAGGATCGTGTGCTGGAGCGTGTGGCCGAGGTTATAGGCGAAGTACTGGAAGTAGACGTTGAACGGCGCCCAGGTGCTGAAGAGATAGGTGAGCAGCTCGCGCTGGTAGACGGCCGGCATCATGTCGGCGAAGCGGCCGCCCACCACGTTCGCGGCTACCTCGTGGAAGGCGACGCGCTCGTTGCCGGTGATCTCGGGCGCGGTGTCGCTCGGTGTCCCGTCCGGCAGCACGATCATGTAGTCGTCGGCGATCAGCGCGTCCATGACGCGCTCGACCGCGCCGCTCACCGCCGCGCGCGTGTCGGCGTCACCGGGCTCGTCGAGCAGGAACTTCGACGTGAGCAGCATGCCGTAGAACCAGCCGATGTAGGTGTCCGAGCTGGTGTTGCCGAGCCAGTAGGCGCCGGCGTACGGCCCGTCGGTGATGAGGTGGCAGTTGTTGCTCGGCTCGCAGGTGTTCCCCACGTACGCGGCCCACGCACCCTCGAAGGGCGTCACGCTGCGCACCACGAAGCCGGGCTTGGACGTCACCGCCTCGGCGGCGAGCAGGCACTCGAGGCCGCGCCGCGCGTTGATCTTCGCCTGTGGATCCCGCGTGAGGTGCCAGCGCAGCGCCTCCGCGCCGACGTAGGGCCCCGTCCAGCTCACCGCGTCGCCGATGTCCTCGTATCGCACCGCCACCGTCTGCGAGGCATCGGCCCACACGGTCTCGACCCGGCAGCCATAGCCCACGCCGTGGCGCTCCTGCCAGTTGTCGCTGTAGGCGAGCGCCTTGTCGAGGAGCGGGCCGGCGGCGGCCGGGGCCGGTGCGAGCGTGATGGCGGCGAGCGCCACGAGAAGCGTGACCGCGAGCGCCGGGAACGAAGATCGAGTGGGCATGGAGAGCTCGTCGAGAGGAGGTCGAGGGGCGGGGGACCGTGTCGGCGCGGCGGGCGCACCGGGCACGTCGATCGATGATAGCGAAGCACCCGTGGCCGGCGCCACGGAGCGCGACGTGGCTTGCTCTAGGAGCGGGACCGCGCGGTCAAGCCGCCGTCGACCGGGATCACCGCGCCGGTCAGGTACGCACCGGCCCGCGACGACAGGAAGATCGCGAGCCCGGCGACGTCGTCGGGGCGGCCGATCCGGCCCAGCGGCACGTGCTGGGCGATCATCTCGCGGCTGGTGGGGTCGTCGAGCAGGAACGCCATCATCTTGCTGTCGAACGGCCCGGGGGCCATCGCGTTGACGGTGATCCGCTCAGCGGCGAGCCGGGTGGCGAGGTGGCGGGTGAGCATGTGGACCGCGGCCTTGCTCGCCGAGTAGGCGTAGGTCTCCTGGACCGGCACCGAGATCCCGTCGACCGAGCCAACGTTGATGACGCGGGCGGGGTCGTCGGCGCTCGCCGCTGCCCGCAACAGCGGTAGCAGGCGTACGGTCAGGGCAAACACCGACTTCACGTTGACTCCGAGCAGCTTGTCGAACGCCGCCTCGGGGTACTCCTCGAGCGGGGCACCCCAGGTGGCGCCCGCGTTGTTGACGAGCACGTGGAGCGAGCCCTCGCGCTCCTCGATCGCGCGCGCGAGCGCCTCCACGCCCTCCGGGGTGGCGACGTCGGCCGGGATCGCGACGCACGGGCCGAGCTCGCCGAGTTCCTGGGCCGTGCGCGCGCACGCGTCGGCCTTGCGCGCGGTGATGTAGACCTTCGCGCCCGCCGCCAGGAACCCGTGCGCGACCATGCGGCCGATCCCGCGCGAGCCGCCGGTCACCAGCGCGACCTTGTCGCGTACCGAGAACAGCGTGGTGGGGTCACCGGCGGGGTCGGCTGCCATCGGGAGATCCTCCTCGTACCTGCGATCGGGGGGTGAGCCTACGTTCACCGGGCGCGCTTAACAATTCGTTACAAAGAAACACTGCCACCGGCGTGACAAGGAGCACACACGATGGGCACACTCGATGGACCCCCCGGATGACGAAGAAGGCCCCTCGATGACGACGTGGTTCGAATGGCCAGAGCGCAATGGCGAGCGCGCCGGCACGGCACGGAAGCGCTCCGCGCGCCTGCTGTCCGCGGTGCTGGTGGCCGCCTCGCTCTCGCTCGCGGCGACCTGCAACACCGTCGTCCCCGTCGAGGTCCGGGACGAGGCGACCGGCCTGCCGATCCCGGCCAAGATCACGCTCTACAACGCGTCCACCGGCGCGGCCGTGAACCTCGGGACCGCCACCGGCGGCGTGCTGGTGAGCTGGTTCCAGAACAAGGCCTACCTCGGAGCGGGCACCGGCAATCTCGATCTGCCATCCGGGGTGTGGGACATCTGGGCGTCGCGTGGGCCGGAGTGGACCGTCGCGCACCAGATCGTCGACTCGAGCCAGGCCCAGCCGCTGGTCTTCGCCCTGTCGCGCGCCGTAGATACTACCGGATACCTCGCGGCCGATTTCCACATCCACGCGAGACCCAGCTTCGAGTCCGCGCTGCAGAGCCCGCCGTTGCCTCCGCTGCCGGACCGGGTCCTCCACTACATGACCGAGGGCGTCGAGGTGATGGGCTCGTCCGACCATGACTGCATCGTGGATTACTCGTCGACCATCGCGTCGCTGGGGCTCGGCGGGCTCGTCACCTCGCTGGTCGGCGTCGAGGCGACGCCCGGCCTGAACTCGTTCCCGGACGGACGCGGCAACTGCGATCAGCTCAGCGGCGGCAGCACGCCGGTGAACACCGAGCAGGGCCACTGGAACGCGTTCCCGATCTCCCCGACGTGGAGCTACGAGACGACCTCGGACAACTCTGTCTCGGCGGCCGGCATCTACGACATGATGCGGGGGTTCGGCGACTCGTCGACGCTGATCCAGCTCAACCACCCGTACTTCGCCACCGGCTACGCGAACATCGGCTGGCTCGACAAGAACAACTTCAACCCCAGCGTGGCGGTGCCCCCGGCCTGGACCGGCAACGCGATCCCGGTCAACTCGTTCCTTCGCAAGCCTTCGCCGGTCCCCGGCAGCCACACGCAGGGCGTCGACTTCGACGTCATCGAGATGTGGGCGGGCGCGTCGACGGTGCAGGGCCGGCCGGCCCGGGACGCGTGGTTCAGCCTCATGAACCAGGGCTTCCTCAAGGTCGGCACCGCCAACAGCGACAGCCACAACCCGGCCAAGACCGCGGGATACCCGCGCAACTACGTCGACCTGGGCACCGACGATCCGGCCCAGGTCACGCCGGCCCAGATCGCGGCGGCGGTGCGCGCCGGTAAAGTGATCGGAACGACCGGGCCGATGCCGACCTTGCGCGTCGACGGCGCCGGCCTCGGCGAGATCGTCACGGACACCGACGGCACCGTGGACGTGGCGATCAAGGTGCAGGCCGCGCCGTGGGTGCCGGTGGACGAGATCCGGGTCTTCGCGAACGGGACCCTCGTCCAGACCATCGCGCTCACGCCGCGAAGCCCGGAGCCCACCGTTCGGTACGACCAGACGATCCAGGTCGGGGTGAGCAGGGACACCTGGATCCTCGTCGAGGCGGGTGCCGCGATGCCCGCCAACCCGAACGACGAGCCGTCCGTGCCCTACGAGTACTCTCGCGTCACCACCGGGATCCCGCCGCTCTCGTTCACCAACCCGGTATTCGTCGACGCCAACGGCAACGGCCGCTTCGACGCACCGGGTCTTTGAGCAAGCGCTCGATCCTGGCCGCGAATCTCTCTACCTCGGTCCGGCGTGCGCCGCACCGAGATGGTGGCGTATCGTATCGAGAGGAGCGCCGACGCGCCGAGGCGTAGCGGCGCGCGGCGCTGGAGGAGAGATCGTGTCGACGGTGGAACGTGTCGTGAGGGCTTCTTCGCTCTTCGCAGCGGCGTGCCTGGTGCTCGCTCGGGCCGGGAGCGCGACGGGTTCCGAGCCGCTCGCGGTCTGGACCCAGCCGGCGACGGTGCGCGTGTTCCAGAACGCTCCGGTCTTGCCGCTCGGAGCCGCCCAGGTTTCCGCGGCGCGGAACGAGACCGAGGCGTTCCAGGTGGTCGTCCACGGCGGCACCACCGGCGTCACCGGCGTGGACGCGGTGGTCTCCGACCTCGTCGACGGCGCCGGCCACGTGATCCCCGCGAGCCGGGTCACCTTCTACCGCGAGCAGTTCGTGCACGTGGACATCCCGTCTTTCATGGGCGGGGTGCTGCTCAACCCCCGTGCGGTGGGCGACTACCCAGACGCGCTGGTCCCGTTCGTGGATCCCTACGACCCGGCGCACCCACGCCTGGGCGCGCCTTTCGACGTCGCGGCGGCGACGGCCCAGCCGTTGTGGGTCGACGTCGAGGTCCCGATCGACGCCCCCAGCGCGATCTACACCGGCACCGTCACGGTGACGGCGGATGGCGGACGGAGCGCGACCGTCCCGGTCGAGCTCACGGTGTGGGACTTCGCGATCCCGAGCGAGCGTCACGTGGACACCGCGTACGGCTTCGGTTGGGGCGGCGTCCTCGACTACCACGGCGGACAGGACGGCGCGTGGGACGAGCACAGCCTCGCCGTGCTGCGCAACTACGAGAACGAGCTCCATCGCCACCGCGTGGACGAGACGGACATCGACCAGGGCGTTCCGTCGCCGTTCGTGTTCGGCCCCGACGGTCACCTGCTGCCGGTCGACTGGAGCGCCTACGACGCCACGGTCGGCCCGCGCCTCGATGGCTCGTATTTCCCCGACGGCGTCCCCGTCCGCCGCTTCAACGCCGCGTTCTTCCGGCCCGGTCACGGGGGCGGGCTCGAGGGCAGCCTCAGCGACGCGCAGTACTCGGAGGCGGCCGCTGCGTACGCGGCGCACCTCAAGGAGAAGGGCTGGTTCGACCGCGTCTACGTCTACACCAAGGACGAGCCGTGGATGGACCCCTCGACGTACCCCCTGATCGTCGCCGACGTGGCGCTGATGGTGGCCGGCGATCCCGACTGGAAGGGCCACATGATGTCGACGATGTGGTTCGACGAGACGCTCGCGGGGTCGATCGACATCTGGGTGCCCAACACCACCGTGTACGACGACTTCTTCGTGGGGTGGATCGGCCTCAGATGGCCGGGGCGCGAGGTCTACGATCAGCGCCGCGCGCTCGGCGAGAAGCTGTGGCTCTACGTGTGCAACTGCACCTGGCCGCCGTACGCGGGCTACGACATCGACACCACCTTCAACTACGAGCCGCGCATCCTGATGTGGGGCGCGTGGATGGAGCGGGCCACGGGCTTCCTCTACTGGCGGACCAACTACTGGTCCGACGACCCGTGGTCGAAGGTCATCGATCCCGAGGCGTTCCCGCTCGTCGCGCGTAACGGGGATGGGTTCCTGTTCTACCCCGGAGATCACGACGGCACGGCGGCGCCGGCCGGCTCGCCGCCGGGTATCGCGATCGACGGCCCGATCGGGACGCTCAGGCTCAAGGCGACCCGCGACGGCATGGAGGACTGGGAAATGTTCCTGCTCGCGACCCAGGTCGCCGGTGAGGATGCCGTCCGCGCGCTGGTGAGCCAGGCGTACACCCAGCTCGGAGACTTCATCCTCCCGCCGCTCTACGATCCGTTCCACCCGCCGTGGACGCTCGACGAGCGCGTGGTCCGGCAGGTCCGCGAGCAGATCGCGGCGCTCATCGCGCCGCCGCCTCCCCCCACCGGCGGGTGCCGGGTGGGAGGGCCGAACGGTGACAGCGCGGCTGGTGACGGCGCGCTGGTCGTCGTCGGTTGGGTGCTGGCGGGCGTCAGGCGCGGCTGGCGCGTGCGGCGATCGGCAGACGGCTGACCGAGGTGGGCACGCTCGCGGCGGGGTGCCCGCATCCGCGAGCCCCCCGCTCGCGGGTCAAGGAGCGATCTCGGCGGCGTCGGGTTTCGCGCCGACCGAGCACCTCTCGAGGCGCGGTACGGCCTCGGTCAGCTGCAGCGCGGCGCGGTTCGTCCAGTCGAGCGCATCGGGCCATGCGGCCTCGTCGCCGAGGTCGAAGGGTCTCGCGACGCCGATCAAGCTCACGCGGTCTCCGTCGAGCGGGCGCACCGTGAGCTGGGCGCCGATGCCGTCCTGGAGCGCACTTCGCACCGCCTCGCACGACTCGGCGTCGCGGGCGATCGTGAGGGCGCGCCGCTGGTGCGCGAAACGCAGGCCGACGCGGAGCTGCGTGGCGCCCCTGTCGATGGCGAGCTCGAGATCCGCGACGCCGCCGTTGGCCGCCGCCCGGAGCACGGGCTCCGCCGTGAGCCCGTAGCGCACGAAGCCCGGCCGCCGCCGCATGAGTTCGGAGCGCAGCCGGGACCAGAACGTGATGCGGCGCCGCTCGAGGTCGGCGAGCGCCGGATCGCGGACGGCCAGCGTGTCGCCCAGTGTGCCGCTCTCCGCGAGGCCGTCCACGATCGCGTCGGCGATGATGCCGTGGAGCAGCGCCGTGGGATGGGAGTCGCGCGGCGCGATGATGAGCCGCGGGTCGCGGTCGCTCTCGATGCCGTTCACGCGCATGAACCGCCGCATGAACCGCATCGACTCCACCACCGGGAATCCGAGCGAGCGGCTCAGGTTCTTGACCTCCGGGTACACCGCCGGGTGCCCGACGACGACGACCCGGAAGCCGTGCGCCTCGCTCAGGTCGCGGAGCCGCTCCATCGCGCCGCGATAGGCGTCCCACCCGACCATGGCGCGATACTCGGGCGGGACGAGCGCCGGATCGGCCACGAAGCCGAGGTTGGCGCGCGGCGCGTCGGCGAGCGCGAAGTCGTCGCGGTCGAGACGCCCGGCTCGCCAGTCGTGGACGAAGTCGCGCAGGAACGAGCGCCCGAACGCGAGCGGCTCGGCGCGCTTGCGGATGAAGTTTGGAAGCGCGTCGTCACCGCCCACGAAGTTGATGACGACGATGTCGGGGGCGTAGGCGAGCCCCTTCTTCTCCAGGGTCTCCACCTCCATCACGGTGTTGTAGCCCGGCACCGCGGTGTTGATGCTCTCCCAGCGCCACGCCGGCTCACGCTCGCCGAGCTTGCGGGCGAGGGCGGCCATGAACGGGTCGTCGTCGCCGACGCCGTAGCCGAACATGATCGAGTCGCCGAGCCCGAGCAGGCGCATCGTACGCGGCGGCTTCTCGACCGTGACCGCGGGGCTGCGGAAGCCGGCGCCGTTGGTGTGCACCGGCCGCACGAAGTGGACGGCGAGGTTGGGGATGAGCTCGTAGATGATCCGCGGGTCCGGGCTGAGCTGGATCATCTCGGCGAGCGTGACCTTCTGGCCGGGCGGCGGCGGCTTGCGCTGCTCGAGGCGGCTCATCGAGCGATCGAGGCGGAGGTCCTCGTACGCGGCGCGGATCCGCAGTCCGACCTCGAGCTGCCCGATCAGCGCCGCCACCGCGGCGAGCGCGATCAGCGGTGCGCGCACGGGCGTCCGCGGGCCACGCGGCGTGGACCGGTGGCCGGCGTCCGCGGTCGGGCGCGGGGCAGGGGCGGGCGAGCTTGGGCTCACGTCGAGGCGGCCGGAGCGGGGGCGATTGCGGGCGGGGTCGGGAGGCCCGGGGACGGCGCGTCGTCCCCGTGGGCGATCAGTTCCGGGATAATTCGAGGCCGGGCATCTTTCTACATGGAAATGGTTGTGGAATCATGGGCGCCGTTGCGCCGCGGACGGGATCACCCCGCCCGCGGTCGGAGATCGCACGCCCGATGAACGGCACCAAGCGCCCGGTCCGCCGGCGGAATCCCCGGGGGCGGCCGCCCAAGTTCAAGGAGCCCTCCCGGCCGGTCACGGTGACGTTGCCGGATCGCACGATCGAGACGCTCTCCCGCCTCGGCGAGGACCGGGCACGCTCGATCGTCCTCGTGACCGATGCGTTCGCGGCGGAGCAGGGGCTGCCGCGCCCGGCGGTCGAGATCGTGACGGTCGGCGCGGGGCTCGCGGTGATCCTCACCGGCCGCTGTCCCGCGCTGAGCGCGATCGAAGGACTCACGCCGATCGAGATCAACCCCGGCCGCTTCCTGCTCACCGTCGCGCCCGGCATGCCGGCGGAGACACTCGAGGTCGAGCTCGCGGATCTCGCCGGCGAGCCCGGCGCCACGCCCGAGGAGCGGGCCGTGCTCGAAGGCCTGGTGGCCGTGTTGCGGAACCAGCGCCGGCGCCGCAGCCTGTCGAAGGCCGAGATCCTGTTCGTCGAGCCGGTCTGATCCGCCCGAGGGGCGCGAGCGCCTCGCGCGCCCTTCGTTCGTCGGCGCTCGGGCCGACGATCACGGGTACAGGCTGGTGATCCGCTTCGCGTCGAAGCCCGAGTAGTTCTTGACGTTGTTCGGGTCGCGGACCTTGATCTCCCAGACCTTGGTCGAGTCGGAGCGGCGGACCTCCGCGTATTCACTCCAGTTGAGCCCGAACGGGATCGGCGGTTCGCCGATACCGTTGTTGGAGATCAGGTAGTTGCCGTTGGCGAGGTAGTCGATCTCGCCGGCGCCGTAGTTGTAGAGCGGCGGGCTGTACGACGGATCGATGTACTCCCAGACCTGCGAGATCGTCCCACCAATCAGGTCGAGCGAGTACTCCACCGAGCGCGACACCTGCGGCACGTGCAGCTCGCCGTTGTCGAACACGATCAGGTTGCCGTTGGGGATCAACTCGGGCCCGTGCTGTTCGCTGGGTAGCAACCCGGGCCCGACCAGCGGCAGGAACGGCCAGCCGTCGTCGACGGTGGTGTTCGCCAGGTCCTCGCCGATCACCCACTCCAGCGACTGGGTGGCGCGGTTCAGCTTGAAGACGATGCTCTGGACCTTGCACGACACGACCACCGAGTCGTCGGCCGGCAGGTACTGGATCGCGGTGCAGCGCATGCCGTCCCGCGTGTTCATGCTGTACGCGAGGTTGTAGTTGGGGTTGTTGAACGACGGCCAGTTGGGCACGCGGTGAGGATCGATGAGGTCGAGGAGCTTGATCTGGCTGACGATCGTGCCGGCGCGGGTGAACTCCACGATGATGTCGCCGACCACGTTGCACACGCCGCCCGGGCACAGCGACTCGGTCGGGTAGCCCGAATAGGTCCTGAGCTCCGTGGCGATGAGCATGAAGTTGCCGTTGGGCAGCTCCAGGAAGTCGTGGTGCATCATGTCGATGCCGAGGGCCTCCGCGGTCCAGGAGGCCACGACGTTGTTCATGTTGTCGAGCTCGACCAGCGTGCCGTTCGGGATGCCCGGGTCGGTGATGCCCTTGCTCTTCATGAACGCGAGGTGGCCGTTCGAGAGCTGCCGCACGTGGGTGCCGATGTTCGAGTCCTGGTGGTACCAGACCACCTTCCCCTCGGCGTCGAGCGCGTAGATGTTGCCGCCGCCCGCGTTCTCGTCGGCCCCCATCGAGATCACCGTGTAGCCAGGCTCCATGGCCGCGGGGGTGGAGACCAGGGTCGTGAACGGCGGCGTGTCCGACGGCATCGTCCCCGGCGTGTAGGTGACCGGACCCGCGTTGGCGACGTGACCGTTGCCGTCATCGGCGCTGACGCTGAACGACTGCTGGACGCCCGAGCGCACGCCCACCACCACCAGCGAATGGCTGGTTCCCGGCGCCGAGCTGATCCGGCCGCTGGCGGGGATCGTCCACGTGCCGGCGGTGTTGGTCACCGATCCCGACGGCGTGGCCGAGCGGTTCGTGGTGAAGCTGACCGTGCCGCTCAAAATGCTCTTGGGATTGACGGTGAAGCGCAGGTTGGAGATCAGCAGCGTCCCCGCCGCGGCCAGATTGTGGTTGAGCGGGCTGGACGCCTGGCCGTCGTTGACGACCTTGACCTGGTAGGTGCCGGCCGGCTTGCTGGCGGGCACCGTCGCGACGATCTGGGTGTCGGACCACGACACGATCGCGAGGTTCTGGTTGTCGTAGACGACGTTGTCACCCGCACCCTGCGTGGCGCCGAACCCGGAGCCCGTGAGCGTGATGTTGTCGCCGGCCGCGGACGGACTGGGCGACACCGTGGTGAGCGTCACGCACCCCGCGAGGAGGGCGAGGACGCCGGCCAGCGCCAGCGAGCGCGCGACCGACGTGAAGCGGGGCTGGTTCATCGGACACCTCCGGGAAGTACGGGGCGACGGCGCGATGCGGGGAAACCATGCGGTGCCGCATCTCCACAAGTACCACGCGGCGTCGAAGCGGGTCGAATGCGGCGACCACGCGCTGCGTCGTGCTGTAAGCTCGACGGACCGATCGATCTCATGGAGGTGAGCGGGTGACGACGACGACCTTGCCGATCCGCGGTGAAGCGCGTTTCGCGGCCACGGACGGCACCGAGCTATACGAACGGTGGTGGCTTCCGGTTCGCGCGGCCAAGGCCACGGTGATCGTCGTCCACGGTCTCGGCGAGCACGTCGGGCGCTACGAGCGGTTGGCGTCCGAGCTGAACGCCCACGGCTACGCGGTGTTCGGGTACGACCACCGCGGTCACGGCCGGTCCGGCGGCACGCGCGGCTACATGGACTCGTTCGACGAGCTGGTCGAGGACGCCGAGACGTTCCTCGCGCACGTCCGCGTGCGACGCCCGCCCGAGCCGATCTTCATCCTCGGCCACAGCATGGGCGGGACCGTCGTCTCCACCTGGGCGACCCTCCGGCCGCCCAAGGTCCGCGGGATCGTGCTGTCGAGCCCGGGGCTCAAGGTGGCGGACGGGTTCTCGCCGCTCGTCATCAAGGTCGGCAGGTGGCTGGCGCGCGTGGCGCCGAAGGTGCCGACCCAGAAGCTCTCGGCGAAGTTCGTGTCACGCGACCCGGCGGTGGTGGCCGCGTACGAGGCCGACCCGCTCGTCTATCACGGCGGCGTCCGGGCCCGCACCGGCGCCGAGATCCTCGGCGCGATGGACCGCATCCACACCCGGATGGAGGGCCTGACGCTGCCGTTCCTGGTCTTCCACGGCACCGAGGACAAGCTCACCGATTGCCAGGGAAGCCGCGAGCTTCACGCCCGCGCGAAGTCACCGGACAAGACCCTCCACGTCTACGAGGGCCTCTATCACGAGTGCCTGAACGAGCCGGAGCGGGCGCGGGTGGTGGCCGATCTGACGAGCTGGCTCGACGCCCACGTCTGATCGGAGCCGGTCCACCGGCGCCCGCGCCAGAGGGCTGCGTGGGCTCGCGGAGCCGCTCAGTCCTCGCGCCGGCTCGACCGCGACCACGCCGCGCGCAGGATCGGCAGGGCGAGGATCAGCAGGTTCTCGAGCGGCATCCGGCCGGCGGCCGTCCCCGCCACGTTGCAGCCGGGACCGGTCGGCGCGCCGTTCCAGCGGATCAGCACCGGCGACGTGGTCACCGTGTACTGCGTCGCGGTCGACTGCGCCCAGATCAGGTTGCCCTGGTAGTCGTAGATGTCGATCGGCGCCGTCGACGAGATTCCGAAGGTGGTGCGCAGGTCGAGGTTGACCGAGGAAGTCGGGTGCCACGCGAACGCGAGGTGCTGCTCGCCGTCCGAGTGGGCGAACTCGTAGTAGAGGCCGCCCAGCGTGGTGCGCTTCATGTAGAAGGTGAAGCCGCTGTTCTCGCCGATCGCGTCCGCCACCAGCTTGAGGCTGTTGGCGGCCGGGCGCCACGCAGGCGAGCTCGGCGTGCCGTCCCACAGCGGCTCGAAGCCGGGGGCCGTGGGCGACGCCATGACCGGCGAGTACACGACGTGCTCGACGCCTTCGCCGACGAGCGTGACGAACTTCTGGATCAGGCCGCGAGCCTGCGAGTCGTTGTCGAGCAGCGGGCCCTGGCCGAGCTGAGGCTGGTCGATGAAGCCGGCCTCGGTGAACCAGATCGGCTTGGTGGCCTTCTGGCGCGCCTTGGTCCACGCCATCACGTCGAGCGTGTTCACCGGGTTGTCGTAGAAGTGGATGCCGACGATGTCGTACCAGTCGTCGGCGCTCGCGGTGAAGCCGGCGTCGAGAATCAGCCGCGAACGGACCTCCTCCGGGTCGGTCGCGTAGTGGTTGTAGAGCCCGGCGTCGTTGCCGACGTACGTGTTGAGCGGCTGCTGGAGCTGGTAGCTGGTCGAGAAGTAGGTCTTGCCCCAGGCGCGGACCGACGAGGTGTAGAGGTTGCCGGCCTGCTGCGCCTTCTCGAAGGTCATGTAGTAGCCGAGGTTCTGGCTCGTCAGCCCGCCGCTCACGACCTTGGCGCGCGGGTTGGCGGCCTTCACGGCGCGCCAGATCGTCGGCATCATGCCGACCGCGGGGTCGCCGCCGACGCCCCCGAACACCTCTTTCGAGGTGCCGTACCAGAACCCCTTCGAGTCGGGCTCGTGGACGGCGGTGAAGTAGTCGACGCGCGGCAGCATCTTGCCGGCGTAGAACGGGTCGGGGTCGGGCGTACAGCCGCTGTAGCGGCTCGCGAGCAGGTAGACGAAGTCGTAGAAGGGCGACTCGTTGCCCGGCTCGTCACGCGTCAGGACCTTGGGCGGGAAGGCCGTGAGGCCCTCGAGGAGCACGTTCCAGCGCGGCCCGAGGTACTCGCCGTCCTTGACGTCGTAGCTGGCCATGTCCACCGGCCAGGTCGACACGTCGCCCGTGAAGGGGTCCTGACCGCCACCGCCGGTGAGGATGCGCAGCACCACGTTGCCCATGCCCTGCTCGAACGCGGTGCGCACCTCGACGTCGAGGTTGCGCAGCCGGTTCTGGTTCGGCGTGACGCCGTCCGGCACGAGGTAAGACCAGGTCACGTTCTTGCCCGTGATCTGGTGCGCTTCCATGCCGGCGCTCTGGATCAGCGGGAACTGCATGGCCCACAAGCCGAGCTCACCGAAGGTCGAGATCGGCTTGGTCGTTCCGGTGCCGCACTCCGACTGGGCGTGGGCCGGCGCCGAAACGACGACACTCGCGAGCATGACGACCACCGCGACGCCCAAGCGCCGCGTGGCGGGGAAGAACCTGCGGGTGGCGGTGGCGACCGGGTTGCGGCTGGGGGCTGACATCGTCGTCCTCAGGTTGGCGGCTGGAGCGGGAAATCCGTCCCGGGCCCGACTGAGGCAAGACAGAGGCCAAGCTTTGCTGACAATCCGCCGTCATTTAGCCATCGATCTGGTAAGAATATGACATCGGAGGCGTTGAGGCCGACGCCCGAGTCGCTCGCAACTTTCCTTGTCGATCCGGCAACTTCTGAATTTATCGTGCGTGTGCGTCCGATGGAGGATGGCCCGAGACAATTCCCGGCGGTGAGCGTGACAAGGTGGCGTTCTGTCGGCGAGTGTCGATAAACCGCCGATCCGGTCGGGAACTTTGACTCCGCCCGGAGACCTCGACGACGCGGGCCACCTCCTCGGACTTCGCCTCGACGTGGACCACGCGTAGGTCCACCGGCTGTGGCGGCGCGGTCGTGGCGGGGCAACGCCCGGGGGCGGGCCCACTCATCCCTCGGGCTCCGCGATTTGGGGGGGCGCTGGCGCCGCGCTCGTGTCCGATGCGGTCCACCGACCCGGAAGGCGGGTCGTGGGTCGGGTTGGTCGAGAGACAGCCTTCGAGTCGCGGGGGGGCCCGGCCCCTCTCACGCCTCGCGAGGTTGGGCACGAGCTCGACCCACTACCGGAAAGCGCGCGGACCCGGAATGCCGCGAGCCGCCGGTGCGCGGGGGTGCGCACCGAGCGGCTCGGTGGGATCGAGTTGGGGGGACGTTCAGCTCAGCGTACGATCACCCGGCCGGGCGCGCGCCGGGCGCGCCGCCCGGCGTTCCGTAGCAGGATCGGCAGCGCCAGTACGATGGTGCCGATCAGCACGTTCCACGGCTGTGCCGGGTCCGCGACACGGCCGCAGCCCGGTCCGGCGGCGGCGCCGCTCCAGCGGATCAGCACCGGTGAGGTGCCGACCTCGAAGCTCGAGTCGGTGGACTCGGTCCACACCGCCTGGCCCTGGTAGTCGTCGATGTCGATCGGGGAACCCGCGGGGATCGCGAAGGTGCCGCGTAGGTCGACGCTCGCGCTCGCGCTCGGATGCCAGCCGAACGCCTGGTGGCGCACGCCGTCGTCGTGGGCGAACTCGTAGAACGTCACTCCGTTCGCGGTCCGCTTGCGCACGAACGAGTACCCGCTCGCCTCGTCGATGGCGTTGTCCGCGAGCTGCGCTGCGTACGCGGCGGGACGCCAGCCGGGGTTGCCGGGCAGCCCGTCGAAGAGCGGCGCGAAGGTCGGCGCCGTGGGCGACGACATGATCGGCGAGTAGGTCGTGTGCTGGACGCCGTTCGCGACCGCGATGACCATCTTCTGGATCAACCACCGCGCCTGATCCGCGGTGCTGAAGGTCGAGCTCTGGTTCACGAAGCCGACCTCGGAGAGCCACAGCGGCTTGGTGACCCGCTCGCGCGCCTCGAGGAACGCGATCAGCTCCTCCTCCATCAGCGGGTTGTCGTAGAAGTGGGCGGCCACCACGTCGTAGTAGTCGTCGGCCGTCTCGGAGAACATCGCGTCGATCATGTTGCGCGAGCGCAGCTCGTTGAGGTCGGTCGCGTAGTGGTTGTAGAGGCCGGCGTCGTCGTTCGGGTAGGTGTTGAACACCGCCTGCAGCGCGACGCTGGTGTGGAAGAAGCTCTTGCCCCAGTTGCGCACCGTGGTCGTGTACCTGTTGCCGGCCTGCTGGGCCTTGGCGAACGTCATGTAGTAGCCGAGCGTCTGGCTCGACGGGCCGCCGCTGGTGACCACGGCCGCGGGATTTCCCGCCTTCACCGCGCGGTAGAAGCTCGGCTGCAGACCGACCGCGGGGTCACCGCCGACGCCGCCGAACATGTCCTTCGACGTGCCGTACCAGAACCCCTTGGAGTCGGCCTCGTGGACCGTCGACCAGAAGTCGACGCGCGGCAGGTTCCTGCCGAGGAAGTCGGGGTCCGGGTCGGGCGTGCAGCCGTTGTAGCGGATCGCCAGGGCGCGCACGAACTCGTACCAGGGTGACGTGTGCCCCGCCTCGTCGCGGGTCAGGATCTTGGGCGGAAACGAGGTCATCGACTCGAGCGCCGCGCCGTTGCGCGGCCCGAGCCACTCGCCATCCTTCGAGGTGTAGGCGGCGAGGTCGACGGGCCAGTTGGCGGAGTCGCCCGCGAACGGCTCGAGCCCGCCGCCACCGGGCCGCACCCGGAGCGTCACGGCCTTCATGCCGTTCGACATCGCTTGCCTGATCTCGCGATCGAGCTCGAGGAGCTTCGCCGTGCTGAAGTTGACGCCGTCGGGCTGGAGGTTCGACCACGCCGCGGTCTTGCCGACCACGTGGTGCGCGTTGAGCCCGAGCTGCTCGGCGAGGTCGAAGCGGAAGCCGAGCACGCCGAGCTCGCCGAAGGTCGGAAGCTCGGGGGCGGCGCCGCACTGAGCGCGGGCCGCGTCCGGCGTGAGGGTGAGCGCCGCGCACGCGGCGGCGGCCGCGCACGCGGCCTTCGGGGTCCAGGAGCGCGCCTGGGCGCTTCGTCGAGAGTGGTGCCGGATCATTTCGCCGCCGTCCCTGGCGACGTCCGTGGTCGCGAGCCGCCCGTGGCTCGGGTGGATTTCCACGTCGCCGGGCCGTCCCAAAGGCAAGGGCCGCGCCAAGGAGGCGCGACGTGACATTGGCCCGGCCCGGCGTCACGGCGCTGGCGCTAGGTGCGCAAACGTCGCGCGGGGCCGCGGAATGGTCAGCGCGCGGTGAGCGAGTGTCGCGGCACGGTGAACGATTGCCACGATCCGCGGACACTCGCTCGGCGGGCGAGCGCGGCGTGGGCCGGGTTTCGTCGCGCCCGCGTCAGGCCGTTGACCCGGGCAGCGACGCGAGACCGTGCGCGATGGCGAGCAGAGAGACGACGTGGAGGACCTGCACCGGACGCGCCTCCGCCGCGAGCCCCGCGGCGAGATGGAGGTGGCAGCCGGGGTTGCCGGTCACGACGTAGCGAGCGCCCGTCGACGCGATCGCGTCGAGCTTGTCGTCGCGCACCCGGCTCGCCATCTCGGGCCGGAGGACGTTGTAGATGCCGGCGCTGCCGCAGCACAGCTCCGCGCGCGGCAACGGCACCAGCACGAGCGCCGGGATCGAGCGCAGCAGCGCGAGCGGTGCGTCCACGACGCGCTGGGCGTGGTGGAGGTGGCAGGGCGGGTGGTACGTGGCGACGACCGGCAGCGGTCGCGGTGGGATCCGGGGCGCGCGCGCCGCGAGGAGCTCGGTGACGTCGCGGACGCGCGCCTCGAAGCGCCGCGCCTGCGCGGCGACCCCTGGCGCGTCCTCGAAGTGCCGGCTCAGGTCGCGCAGCATCGCGCCGCACCCGGCGGCGGTGTTGCCCACGAAGTCCGCGCCGCC
>CAYMQR010000030.1:0-18734 GCA_964392195.1 uncultured bacterium
TGCGCGCGGAGGCCGTGGCGCGGCGCTGCGCCGAGGCCGCTGGCGTGGCCGACCGCGCGCTCGCGAGCGCCGCGGCCGCGCTCGCCGCGCATCGCGACGCCGAGAGCGCCGCCGCCGCGGCGTTCGAGGGCAAACGGGCGGCGAGCGGGTTCGGCGACGCGGAAGCCCTGCGCGCCGCGGTCCGCGAGGCCGCGGCGATCGCCGAGCTCGACCGCGCGGTGCGCGGGCACGACGAGTCGCTGGCCGCGGCTCGCGAGCGGCTGGCGCGCGCGGCGCGCGACGTGGCCGAGCTGACCGCGCCCGACGTCGCCGCGCTCGACGCGCGACTGGCCGCGATCGAGCAGCAGCTCGGCGCGGCGCGCGGCGCGATCGGCTCGATCGAGAACCGCATCGCGAGCCTCGATCGCGCGGCCAGCGATCTCGCCGGGCTCGCCGCCGAGCTGGCCGCCGCGGCGCGCCGCCGCGCCGCGCTCGGGCACCTCGCCGAGCTCGCCGACGGCAAGCGCAACGCGCAGCGGATCGGCTTCCAGCGCTTCGTGCTCGCCGCGCTCCTCGACGAGGCGCTGATCGCGGCCACCGCGCGGCTGCGGGTGATGAGCCGCGGGCGGTTCCTGCTGCGGCGCGCCGCCGGCACCACCGACCGGCGGGTGGCGGGCGGGCTCGACCTGGCGGTGTTCGACGCGCACACCGGGCAAGAGCGCGCCGCGCGCACGCTGTCGGGCGGCGAGAGCTTCCTGGCTTCGCTCGCGCTCGCGCTCGGGCTGGCCGACGTGGTGCAGGCTCACTCGGGCGGCGTGCACCTCGAGACGCTGTTCGTCGACGAGGGCTTCGGCAGCCTCGACGCCGAATCGCTCGACCTCGCGCTGCGCGCCCTCGAGGCGCTCGAGCAGGGCGGGCGGCTGGTGGGCGTCATCTCGCACGTCGGCGAGCTCAAGGAGCGGATCGACGTCCGCCTCGAGGTCACCCCCACCACCCGTGGCTCCACGGCCCGCTTCGTCCTGCCCTGAACCCAGGACGCTCTGGCGGTCGACGGAGCGACCGCGCTCCAGGCGCTCGCTCGGTCCGGAGGGGCGCGCGCCGCGCGCCCGCCGATACGCGCCGGCACCCGCATCGCCGATCGCGCCGTTTCCTGTACGTCTGGGCGGCGCGCCTCCGGCGCGCCGCGCCCCGATCGGGCCCGCTCGCGTGCGCTACGCGCTCGGGTCGCCGCGCCAGCCGCCCGGCGCGAAGTAGCAGTACTCGCGCTTGCACGGGAAGCCGCGATTGCGCGCGAAGAGGTCCTCGCACGCGCGCACCAGCGGCTCGCCGTCGAGCCCGCGCTCGCTCAGGTCGAGCGCCTCGGCGAGCGAGCGCACGTCCGCCACGCGCTGGCTCAGCGCGTAGCGCCTCCCGGCCACCTTGAGGCTGCGAACGCCCGCGCGCGCGAGCGCACCGACCGAGCACAAGGCACACCGGTAGCGCACTCGCGACACGGTCATGTAGTCGAGGTGGTAGCGGCGCACGCGCTCCACGTCGACCTCGTTCGCCGCGTCGCCGCCGCCTTCCACCTCGACCACCACCTCGTCGTCCTTGAGGTGGCACGGCAGGAGGTCGCTCTCCTCGAGCATGCCGCGGAAGAGCGTCGCCGGGATGTGCGCGGTGACCGGCCGGAGGAGCCGCTCGACGGTCACGTTGGTGAGCAGCTTCCCCGCGAGCGACGGCGCCTGCTGGATCGGGTGCAGGAACCCGCAGTGGCCGTCGACCAGGTGGCAGCCGTCGTTCATCACCAGCACCTCGAGCTCGGTGCCGGGCGCCACGCGCGCCAGCTCGGCCATCTCGCCCTCGGTCAGGTGCCGCGGCAGCACCGCGCGCGCGAAGCCGCGCTCGCGCCAGAACGCCAGCGCCTCGCCGTTGAACGCCGCCGCGACGCTCGAGAGGTGCAGCGGCACGCGCGGTGCCTTCTCCGCCAGAACGGGCAGCAGCGCCGCATCGGCGACGACGAGCGCCGCCACGCCCGCCGCCGCCGCGCGCTCGATCTGCTCTTCGGCGAGCGGCAGGCTCGCCGCCGTGAAGTGGTTGTTGAGGGCCAGGAACACGTCGGCGTCGCGGGCGCGCGCACGCTGCACCACGCTCTCGAGCTCGCGGTAGTCGCGCAGGTTGGAGCCCGCGTCGTCGCGGCGGTTGGCGTGCTCGACGCCCGCTTGCTCGCTCGCGGCGTTGCGCGGCTGGACGCCGCAGTAGAGCTCGCTGGCGCCGGCGTCGAGGAGCGCCTCCACGTCGCGCGGCTCGGAGACCGGCGCGGTGATCGCCGGGCGGCGGTAGGGGCGCGCGGTCTCGACGGGTCGGGCGGTGTCCACGATCACGCTCACATCGGCAGCGCCGGCTGGTGGACCAGGCGATCGATCCCCCAGCCGGGCGGCGGCTCGGGCGGCGCGGGGTTCTCGTAGAAGTACGAGTTCCCCTTGAGGCGCAGCGTGGGGACGTGCTCGCGCGCGACGCGGATCGAGTAGCCGCGGCACTCTCGCGCGCACCCCGGCAGCGGATACGGCGCGCGCCCGGGGTGCTGGTGGAGGCTGGCCGTCGGGCAGGTGCGGCTCGTCGAGACCAGCACGAATGGATGGTACAGGCTGCCGGGGAGCGGCATGCGCGCGTCGCCCGGCCCGTCGCCGAGACCTTGCGCGAGGTGCTCGTACTCGATGCGGCGAAAGCCCAGCTCGCCGAGCGACGCGAGGAAGCCGGGCACGTCGAGTGGCGTGCCGCGCAGGTGGTCGCGGCCCGCGCCGCCCTGCTCGAGGTAGTGGGGTATCATCGGGTCGCGCTTGAGCTTGTGGAGCAGCCTCCCGAACACCAGCTCGAACCGTTCGCCGCGGCCCGCGAGGAGACGGTGGACACCCCAGTCGTTCACCACGACCTCGGTGCGCGCGACGCGCTTGTCGAGGATCGACACCAGGCGCGCGAGGGGCTCGAGGTCGGGCTCGGCGAGGTACGGCGTGACGAACGTGAGCGGCTTGCCCGCGCGATCCGCGAGCTCGAGCACGTGCGCGAGCTCGGACGGCCGCGGCAAGAGCCGCGCGCACACCTCGTTGCCGAAGTAGAGGCGGTCCGCCGCCGCGAGGTCGCGCTCGGCGAGCCGCGCGGGATCGGAGACGAAGAGAGCGTGCTCGAGCAACCGACGGGCCTGGGGGCGAAGCCGAAGCAGGGGGGACGTGCTGTGCCGCGGGCTTCCGGAGCGCCGCCTCGCGCGCGGCGAGAGCGGCATCACGAACGCGCGCGCAGGATAGAAATCGCGCTCCGAGGGTGTCAATCGAACGGCCCATCGCGGCGAGGCGAGCGGTGAGCACGCCGCGTCTGCCGAGCGCCGAGGAGCGGATCGCCCGCGCCTACGACGGGCGTGACGGCCTCCGCTACGACCGCCTGATCGCCTCGCCGGTGACGGCCGAGCTGCTCTTCCGCGTGCTGTGGGGAACGTCCCACCGCTCGGTGAACCGCGCGATCGATCGCCAGCTCGGCGACGTCCGCGGCCGTACCGTCCTGGATGTTCCCGTGGGCGGTGGGGCGGGGCTGGTGGGCCGAGCGCGCTGGCTGCGGCCGGCGCGGCGCGCGATCGGCGTCGACCTCTCTCACGACATGCTGCGCCGCGCCGCTCGCCGCCTGTCGCGACACGGTCTCGGCGCCGTTCGCCTGCTGCGCGCGCCCGTGACCGCGCTACCCCTCGCCACCGGCTCGATCGACCTCGTCCTCGCGATCAACAGCCTCCACTGCTTCGCCGACCTTCCCGGCGCCCTCGCCGAGCTCCGCCGCGTCGCCGCGCCCGGCGCCCGCCTCGTCGGAAGCTGCGTCGTCAGCGGCGCCAGCCCGCGCGCCGATCGCCGCATCCACCGCATGATCGCCCACGGCCACTTCGCCGCCGCCCTCGCCGAGCGCGAGGTGACGAGCACCCTCGGCGCTGCCGGCTTTGGCCCGATCCACACCGAGCGCTTCGGGGCCGTCCTGGCCTTCGCCACGGCGCTTGCTTGAGCTACGGCGCTGCCGTACAGTTTGGCCGTGCTGTCGTTCGTCGAGACGCCGCTCTTCACCCGGCTCGTCTCGGATTTCCTGAGTGACGAGGAGTACGCCGCACTCCAGAACGCGTTCCTCGCGAATCCGCAGATCGGTGCACTCATTCCGGGGTCGGGCGGCCTGCGGAAGGTGAGATGGGCACCTTCTGGGCGGGGCAAGAGCGGCGGCGTCCGCATCATTTACTACTTGCGGACTCGGGCCGGATTGATCTGGATGCTGACGATCTATGCGAAGGGCCAGACCGAGAGCATTCCGGCCCACGTGTTGCGGCGTATCGCGAAGGAGATCGAAGATGCCGAAGGCTAAGCGGAACATTGGCGCCGAGATTCTCGAGGGGATTCGGGACCTGAAGGCTGGGCGTGTCGGGCGCGTTGTGAACGTGCCGTCCGTCAGCAGCATCCGAGAGCGAACCGGCCTATCGCAGGCGGAGTTCGCCCGCCTCATCGGCGTATCGGTGCGAACCCTCCAGGACTGGGAACAAGGTCGCCGAGCCCCGTCCGGGCCAGCTCGGGCCTTGCTCACCATCGCCCACAAGAATCCACGCGCACTCCTCGATATCGCGGCCTGACCTCTGGCGCGTAGACGCCAGAAGGAGTTGGGCGATGGCTGAACTCAAGTACAAGCCGGTACGGCACGACCATGCCGCCTTCCTCGAGAAGGCGAAGTCCCGCAAGGGGTTCTCCGAGGAGTACCGAGCGCTGGAGCTCGAGTACGCCGTGGCAAATCAGCTCCTCCGGGCTCGAACGCGCGCGGGCCTCACACAGGACGCCGTCGCGGATCGCATGGGCACCACCAAGAGCGCCATCTCGCGCCTCGAAGCCGCCGGCAAGCACACCCCGTCGCTCGCCACCCTTCGACGCTACGCACACGCGGTTGGTTGCGAGCTTCAAGTGAAGCTGGTGCCGCAGAAGGGGTGATGCCGCCCGCGCGGGCGCCGATGCCGCGGGAAATTTTCGTGCTACTGAGTCAAACGCGGGCCCACCGAAATCAAACGAGTGCGGCGTCATCCACACCGCCTGTGGACGAACGTTCCGCTGAACGCGCGGGGTCCTGCTATCGACCGGCGCCAACGAATCGCGTTCTCGAACTGAGGATCCCCCGCCTGGTTCCGTTACCCCTGGCTCGTCCTCGGCCCAGGTCTACTCATCCTGAGCCACGTCGTGGCTGGGCGGAAGGCCAGCGCTCGGATCGCAACGGGCCAGCTCACGGATCGAGAGTGGCGTTCGTTCATGCGCGGCCTCGCGGCTGTCTTGCTGACGTATGCCGTGCTGGCGACGTTGATACAGAGCACGGGCGGGTACGTCGATCTCTTCTGTCTCATGGAATTTCTGCCGCCACGATCGATCGCTGGGATCGCGTTCTGGCTTCTTCAGGCCGTCGTCGTCATGGCCGGGCTCGCCTGGCTGTGGTTCGGTGCGGGCGGTGAGATGCTCGCCAGAGTGGGCCCCGTATTCACTCGTCATTCATCGGCTGACGCCGTGCTCACGCCGGGAGCGGTCCGGATGTTCGTGACGGTGTGGCTGTTGGCAGCCAATCTGGGTGTCGCGGGCCTCGCGGTGCTGAGCACGCCGAGCGCAGCACGGGCGGCAGAGTGCGGGTTCTGAGCCGACGACGTGGCGCTCGCACGGCTCCTCGGTGGAGCGATTCTCATGCTCGGCGGCTGTCTCGTTGCGAAGACCGAGCCTCCCCGATGGATCGCCGGCTTCGGTCTCGCGGCATTCTTCGTCGAGATCGCGGTGGTTCTGAACCTTGGTTCGGGGCCAGAAACAAAACGCCGATCGGACGCGAGCGGGACGGCGCAAAGAAAGACGATCGATGAGCGGAAGAATCAGATACGCCGATGAGCCCTTGGGCCCGGTCCGGGTCGTGGCCGATTTCCTTCCCTCGCCGGCCGAGCTGGCGTTCCGTGAAGAGGGAGTGAAGGTGACGCTCGCCCTGAGCAAGAAGAGCGTCGACTTCTTCAAGGCCGAGGCATCCAAGCACCACACCCAGTACCAGCGCATGATCCGCCGGCTCCTCGATGCCTATGTCGAGGGCCAAGCCCGAGTGCGGCCGTCCAGGCGGGCGCTGCGCGATAAGGACGCAACGCGCCGGTGACTTCGCGAACGCCTACCCCACCACCAACCCCACCAGCCTGGCGGCGAGCCTGGCGGCGAGGCTTGCGGCGAGGCTTGCGGCGACCACTCGGCCGAAGGCCCAGCTGCCGAGGGTGACGGCCATGATGGCCTCGCCGCACGGTGAGCCGCGCGCGATGGGGACGCCCGATGCGAGCTGACGTCGAGGCGACGCGTCGCCGTGTGCGGTGGCGTGGAGCGTCGCTCGCCGCCGCGGCCGGGATCATCGCCGCGTTCCTGCTCGCCGAGTTGCGGCTCAGCATCGTCGCCGCGCCGATCACGGCCACCGAGGCCGTCCTGGTCGTCGTCGGCCTGGTCGCCGCGGTGACCGGCAGGTCGTTCATCCCCGCGGCCGCTCTGCTCGCCCTCGCATGGGCGCACTGGCTGGTGGTGCTCGGCTTCTACTCGTTGTTGTTCCTGGCTCACTAGGTACGCCGCTCGCGCGAGGCGCGCCCGCGGTGCGGGGTGGCTGCCGTCCCTACGTCACCACGAACCCCACCAGGCTCGCCGCGAGCATGGCGGCGAAGCTGGCCCCTACCACTCGTCCGAAGGCCCAGCCGCCGAGGGTGACGGCCATGAGGCCCTTCACCACCGTGTTGGAGACGACGGCGATCCAGATGGCGTTGGCGGCGGTGTGGGGATCGAGGCTGGTCTTGGCGAGCTGCGCCATCGAGAGCGCGATGGCGTCGACGTCGGGGGCGCCGGCGAGGGCGCTGGTGACGTAGATGCCGCTCGAGCCCAGGTTCTGGCTGGCGAACTTCACGGCGACGAGGATGCCGGTGAAAAGCGCCGCGAACTTGACCGCCTGTGTGAGCTCGAAGGGGTTGGCGAACGACACGTTGGCGTGGGTCGGTCCGCCCTGGCGGCTCTGGCGCAGCAGCACGGCGGAGACGATGGCGCCGGCGACGGTCATCGCGAGCAGGGGCGGCAGCAGCGGCCTGAGCAGGGAGCGTTCGATCACGGCCACCAGGATCAGCACGCGCACGTACATGACGCTCGACGCGAGCACCACGGCGAGGGCCGCGGGCTTCACGATCGAGCGGTCGCCGCGCGCTCGGCCGCAGGCGGCGAGCGTCACGACCGTCGACGACACGAGCCCGCCGAGGAGCCCGGTGAGGCCCAGCCCGCGCCCCGGCCCGAGCACGCGGATCGCCACGTAGCCGACGAAGCTCACCCCCGCGATCAGCGCGATCATCCAGCCGATCTTGTACGGGTTGAGGACGTCGAACGGCCCGAGGGTGCGATCCGGCAGGAGCGGCAGCACCACCACCGCGACGAGCAGGAACTTGAGCGTCGCGTAGACGTCGTCCTTGGTCGCTTGCTCGACGAGCGAGTGGAGCACCGGCTTGAGCGACAGCACCAGCGTGGTGACGACCGCCACGGCGGACACCACCACGAGGCGCCGCCCGGTGGGCTCGATCACGCCTTGCGAGGTGGCGAGGGCGCCGAGCAGGAAGGTGACGAGCGCGGCCACCTCGGAGGTGAGCCCGAAGTCGGCGCCGGCGCGCACCGAGCTGACGTGCACGGTGAGCAGCAGCGCCATGATCGCGAGGAACGGCACCAGCACGATCGAGGTGCCGAGCGAGCGCGCGAGCAGCGCCGCGATCGCGCCGGCGAGCGCGAAGAGCGGGAAGGTGCGCGAGCCGCCGAAGAAGAAGCGCCGGTCGTCGCTGCTCGCCGGGTGGGATTGCTCGCGCTCGAGCCCGATCAGCAACCCGATCGCGCACGCGACACCCAGCGATACGAAGGGCTCGTAGGCGTCCATGGCTGTCCCGATCCTACCTGAGGGCATCGGCGGAGGGGCGGGGGGACGTGAGGGGGGCTGTCGGGGTGGTGCCGAGGAGGTGTTGCAGCCCCCGCGTTTCGAGGGTGCCCGGTGTACTCGTAGGGACGGGAGTTCCATCCCCCGTCCCAGGGCGGTTCCGGCGGAGGGGCCCGGCACGGCGCTTGAAGTCCAGCCAGCCGGCAAACGGGGCGCACGAGGCGCCCCGCACCCGACGCATGCACGTGATCGCCACGATGGAAGCCGCTAGCCCGCTGCAATCACGTCGCTTTTCGGCGCGTGGCGGCGATCGGCGAGGGGCTGCGCTGCGGGTGCGCGCCGGTCAAGCCGCTGACGATCGAGAGGAGCACCGATGACGCCCGAAGCCGCAACCCTGATCGAGGATGCCCGCAGCCGCGCCCGCGCCATGGGCTCGCCGCAGCGCGCTGACGCGCCCGCACCCACCCCGGTGCCGATCGCGAGCGCACGTCCCACTGCGATCGCGTCGGGCATGGACGAGCGCAAGTTCCGGGGGATCCTCTCGGCGGGGCTCAAGTACCGGGCGCGCGACATCCACTTCAAGGTCGGCTCGCCGCCGCTCTTGCGCATCCTCGATGAGCTGCGCGAGACGCCGATCCCCAAGCTCAGCGCCGAGGATGTCGAGTGGGTGGTGCGGTTCCTGCTCCGTCGCACCCACCACGACCCGGACTCCCTCCTCGACGAGGTCGAGACCTGCTTCGAGCTCGAGGGCGCCGCGCGGTTCCGCGCCAGCATCTTCTGGCAGATGGGCAGCATGGCGGTGGTGCTGCGGATCGTGCCGAGCGAGATCCCGACTTTCGAGTCACTCGACCTGCCGCGCTCGATCCGCCAGGTGGCCACGCTGCACCGCGGGCTGGTGCTGGTCGCCGGTGTCGCCGGCTGCGGCAAGTCGACGACGCTCGCGTCGATCCTCAACGAGATCAACCGCACGCGGCACGCGCACATCGTGACGATCGAGGACCCGGTCGAGTTCGTGCACAAGCCCATCCAGAGCTCGATCACGCAGCGCGAGGTCGGCAAGGACACGCGCTCGTTCAACTCGGCGCTACGCGCCGCGCTCCGGCAGGACCCGGACGTGATCCTGGTCGGCGAGGTACGCGACCTCGACACGATCGACACCGCGCTGCGCGCGGCCGAGACGGGGCACCTGGTGCTCGCGACGATCCACACCACGGACACCGCGAAGACGATCGGCCGGTTGCTCGGCGTGTTCGGGCAGGCGGAGCAGGCGGCGGTGCGCTACCGGCTCGCCGAGAACCTGAAGGCGGTGATCGCGCAGCGGCTGCTGCCGCGCAAGAACGGCGAGGGGATGGCGCTCGCGTGCGAGGCGATGTTCTCGAACCTGACGATCCAGGAGTGCATCCGCGACCCGGCGCGCACCGGCGAGATCACCGACATGATCGAGCAGGGTGGCGACAAGCTCGTCACGCACACCTTCGACCAGCACCTGACCGAGCTCTACCGGACCGGCGTGGTCGACCTCGAGACCGCCAAAGCGGCGTCGAGCCGGCCCGGCGACTTCGAGCGCGCGCTCAGCTTCGAGTGAGCGCGGCCCGCCGGGAGGCGGGCCCTCCGAAGGGGTGGTGCGTGTCTCGGTAGGGAGGGCGCGCCTCCGGCGCGCTCGGTCAGGCGGTCGAGCTGGACGACGGGGTCGGCCATGGCGGGCGGCGCCGTCTCGCACGTGCGGCCGCGTGCTAGAGTCGCGGGTCGTGCCGCTTTCCCCCCTCCAGGAAGCCGTGATCGCCGCTTACGGAGGCGCCGATTACTGGCGCAACTCCAGGGCCGTGGAGGCCGTGGTGTCGGCCGGCGGCTTCGCGTTCGTCTCCAAGCTCCAGCCCGCGTTCCACCGCATGAAGGTGCACGCGCGCACCGCCGAGCCGCGGGTGTGGATGCGGCCCCACGAGTGGAGCGGGACGACCGGAATCCTCGAGGGCCAGGCGGTCCGGCTCGAGGACGGCGGCGGCCAGGTGACCGAGATGCGCGCCGAGCCGCGCCAGCTGTTCCCGGGCGGGCGGCGGCTCGTGTGGTGGGATCGCCTCGACCAGACGTATTTCTCGGGCTACGCGCTCTGGAACTACCTGACGTTCCCGGCGCTCCTGCTGCGCGACGACATCGCGTGGAGACAGATCGGGCCTGCGTCGCTCGAGGCGCGCTTTCCCGCCGCGCTGCCGACCCACAACGCGGTCCAGCAGTTCCACTTCGATCCCGGGACCCTCCTGCTTCGCCAGCACGACTACACCGCCGAGGTCTTCGGCGGGTGGGCGAAGGCCGCGAACGTGGTCCTCGAGCACGGGCGGTGGATGGAGATCCCGTACCCGTCGAAGCGGCGCGTGACGCCGCGCAGGAGCGACGGCACGCCGCGCGGCGGCCCGGTCCTGGTCGCGATCACGATCGACGACTGGAAGCTGGTTTGAGGGCGCGCCTCCGGCGCGCCGGGATCGATCGCGGCCGTGTGGCGATTGAACCTTTTGCGCCCGCGGTGCGCTCCCGTCCCGGCGCCCGACTTGCGTCGACGTGACGTCTCTGCGATGCCTTCCGCCCGATGGATGGGCGGGGAGAGCCGGGTCGGGCGCCGAGCGAGGCGGGTATCGACGTGGACCTGGTGGCGCGCGCCAACCGCGGCGACGCGGCGGCGTTCGAGGCGCTCTATCACCGCCACAAGGGCTGGGTGCTGGGCGTGGCGCGGCGGTACACCACCGACCCCGACGAGGCGCTCGACATCCTCCAGGACACCTACGCCTACTTCTTCGGCAAGTTCCCGGGCTTCGAGCTGAGCGCGGCGCTGCGCGCGTTCCTGTTCCCGGTGGTGAAGCACGTGGCGCTCACGCGCAAGCGCAAGCGGCGCCCGTCGGAGGACCTCGCGAAGGTCGACCCGGCGCGGCTCGCGGTGGCGCCCACCGAGCCCTCCGAGGTGGATACCTTGCTCGCGCGGCTGCCCGAGACCCATCGCGAGGTGCTCTGGCTCCGGTTCTCGGACGACATGAGCTTGAAGGACATCGCCGTGGCGCTCGACATCCCGCTCGGCACCGTGAAGTCGCGCCTCCACAACGGGCTCGAGATGGTGCGAGAGGCGCACGCCGAGCTGCGCGGCGGCGGTGGTCCGAGCGGACGAGGAGCGTCGTCGTGAGCGGCGAGCAGCACCTGGGCTGGGAGGCGCTCGAGCGCGTCCGCACCGACGAGGCGAGCGCTGCGGAGTTCGCGCACCTCGCGAAGTGCGCGGCGTGCCGCGAGGCGCTCGCCGACCTCGAGCGGCTCGCGAGCCGCTTCAAGGAGTCGCTGAGCGCCGAGGCGGACGCGATCCCGGAGGCGCGCGAGGACGCGATCCTGAGCGCGGCGCGCGAGCGCGCCGCGGCGATCGCAGGCGACAAGCTGGTGCGGCTCAGGTGGTGGAAGCAGCGATCGACGCTGGCGCTGGCGGCCTCGCTGATGGTCGCCGGGAGCGCCGCGTACCTCACGTACCTCAAGCGCGACGAGCCGTCGCCCCGGCCGGTTGCCACGCCGGCTTCGCGCAGTGAGGTGGATCGGAAGGCCCACAACCAGGTCACGCCCGATCACGCGATCGATCGTTCTTTCACGCCTTCGCGCACCAACGAGGACGCCGGCGAGAAGAAGGAGGTCGCACGTCGCGACGATCGGCCGATGGCGGAGCAGCGGGAGCTCCAGAAGTCCTTGCCGAGCGCGCCGCCGCAGCCGTACGCGAAGCCCGCCGAGCCTCCGGCGGAGGCCGCGAAGCCCAAGGTGGGCGTGGATCGTCTCGACGGGAAGGGAGACGCGGCGGCGTCGAAGGACGCGGACCTCGCCGCCGCGGCGCCGGCCACGCGCGCTCCGGTGCCGGAGCCGGCGAAGCGCGCGCCCGCTCCCCCGCCGGCCGCGATCGCCGACTCGCGCGTACGCGCGCTCGCGGAGCAGGCGCCCGCGCCGGCCGGCTCGGCCCTCGGCGGCGCGGCCGCGGGTGTTGCCGGACCGGCGATGGCGTCCGCGCCGTCACCGCCCGCGGCGGCCGAGGACAAGCTCGTCGGGGCGCTCTCCGCACGGGACGAGGACGGTGAACGCCAGCTCGCTTGGCTACCGCCTCGGACCGGGCTGTGGGCCGTGGGCCAGGGCGAGCAGCGCGACGAGGTGGAGCCTCGGCCGCTGCCGCTCGTCAGCACCGAGATCGAGGTGCGCGTGGGGGACACGGTCGCCCGCCGCGTGCGCCAGCGCTTCACCAACCCGTCGGGCCAGCCGATCGTCGCGACCTATTCGGTGGGCCTGGCGCCCGGTGAGCTGGGCGGGGACCTCTCGCTCACGATCGGAGCCACCCGGGTACCGCCGCAGCTCGCCGAGGGCATGGCCCACGTCCGCGTCTGGCAGGGCCTGCCGATCGCCGGTGCCACGATCGACCTCACCACGCTCAGCCCGCCGCGACCGCTCGAGGGTGTGGCGACCGGTTCGGTGCGGGTCCGGATCCCGGTGCCGCCGCCACCGCCGCAGGCCACCGACGCGCCCCCCAAGCTGGCGATCCGCCTCGAGCCCGCGCAGGGGTTCCGCATCGGCCAGCCCGCCGCGGCCGGGCTCGCGATCCAGGGCCACCCGCTCGGCTCGGGCGCCTGGGACCTCACGCTGCCGCCGACCCTCGGCGTGAAGGAAGACATCCTCGAGCTCGATGTGCCGATCGTGAAGTCGGGCGGCTGAGGCGCGTTCGGGTTGGAGCGTCGGCGCTCCGTCGCCGACCGGCGCCGCCCCGGGTCTCCATCCGCCTCACCTCGGCGCACGTAGGGGAAGGTGTTTCGCCGCCCGGGCTGTGATGTGTAGTCTGGAGAGGGGGGTGCGCCGGCGCCGTCACGGTCGGCCAGCTCGCACCCGCGCATGGAAGAGACGCCCACCTCGTCGCTGCCCAAGCCCAAGCGCTTCCTCGAGCGGCTGCTCGTCGAGGCGGACGAGCCGAGCGACGGGCCGCTCGCGTTCCGGCGCTACGCGAGCCGCACCACCGTGCGGCTCGTGCAGTCGCTCGCGTTCCTCGGCTGCGGGCTCTCGGTGCTGTTCTGGCCGATGGACTTCGTGGTGTTCGCGAGCGATCGCCACCGCCTCCACGTGGCGTTCGCGTGGCGCACGATCATCGCGCTCTCGACGCTCCTGATCGGGCTGCTCGGGCCGAGCCTGCGCAAGGGCGGCGGCGCGGCGATGACGGTGATCACCGTGTTCTTCTTCGCGCTGGTGTCGGTGACGTTCCTGACCGCGAGCCGCATGGGCGACCCGCGGACGCCGTGGTTCTACACGGTGTTCGCGGTGCCGCTCTTCACCACCATGATGCTGGTGCCGCTCCACGAGCGGCTGCTGCTCGTGTACGGCGCGCTCGCGACCGCGCTCGGCACCTACTTCGTCGCCGAGCCGGGCTACGTCGCCGATCCGCACCTGGCCGCGTTCCTGGGCGTGCTGGCGGGCGTGAGCCTGCTCTTCGTGGGGGTCGGGCACATGCTCTACGCGGTGATCCGCACCAACTTCGAGCAGCGCCAGGAGCTACGGCGGCTGAGCCGCACCGACCCCCTCACCGGGGTCGCCAACCATGCCCACCTGCGTTCGATCGCGGGCCACGAGATCGCCCGCGCGCGCCGCAGCGGCGAGGCGCTGTCGCTGCTGATGATCGACGTCGACCACTTCAAGTCGGTCAACGACGCCTTCGGCCACGCCGTGGGCGACGCGGTGCTCGAGGAGCTCGCGCGGCTCTTCGTGAGCACCGTGCGCGAGGTCGACGCGGTCGGCCGCGTCGGCGGCGAGGAGTTCGCGGTGGTGCTGCCGAGCACCAAGCTCACGACCGCGCTCGAGGTGGCCGAGCGGCTGCGCGCCGCGGTCGAGGGCACCGCGCGCTTCGCGCGGCACGCGCCGGCGCGCTGCACCGTGAGCATCGGCTGCGCCCAGCTCAGCCCGGGCGACGACGACCTCGACGGCCTGCTCAAGCGCGCCGACCAGGCCCTCTACGACGCCAAGCAGCGCGGCCGCAACCGCGTCGAGTCGCGGTAGGGACGCCGGAGGGGCACGCGCCGCGGACCGCCAGGAGGCGGTCCCTCCGAGCGTGGGCCGCTCTCCTCGGAGGGCCCGACTCCCGTCGGGCCGCGGAGGCGGTCACCGGCACGCCAGCTCGAGCTTGCGGTGGCCGACGGAGTCGGCGGCCACGCGCGCGAGCGGCGCGCCGAGCGCCTCGTCCAGCTCGGCCAGCCGCTTGCTCTCGGTGAGCACGCACGCGCGCTTGCCGGTGCTCAGGAACGCGGCGCCCTGCTCGACGGTGTCGAGAGACGGGATCACGTCGCGGCGCAGGTAGAAGTTGAAGTGCGCGCGGTCGTACTTGTAGAGCGCGAGCGGCACGTCGGCGGGCAGCAGGCTGCCGATGTGCGCGGCGAGCGGCTTCGCCGACTTGTACTCCTCGACGCGCGGGAACGCGATCCCGGTGGTCGCGAGGATCACCGCGGACGACGCGGCGATCGTGGCGAGCACGCGCTCGCGTGCGCCGCGCATCGCCCATGCCGTGAGCCCGGCGCCGAGCGGCCCGAGCAGGATCGCCGCGAGGAAGGCGCCGCCCAGGTTGGGCCGCGACACGAACACCATCACCAGCGGCGCGAGCGCCGCGCCCACGCCGATGATCGCCGGCACCACCCACAGCGGCACGTCGAACCACAGGTACGGGAAGCCCGCCTGGCGCTTGTCCTCGAGCCAGCGGTCGAGGGTGGCGCCGACGACGATCGCCGCCGCCGGATAGGCGGGCAGCAGGTAGAGCCCGCGCTTGGCGCCCGCGATCGAGAAGAAGAGCAGCGTCACCGCGAACCAGCCGAGCGGGAACTTGAGCCGGCCGAGCAGCGTGCGGTCGCGCGCCAGCACCAGCGCCACTCCCGGCAGCACCGCGGTCCACGGCAGGAACTCGAGCGGGAAGGTGTAGAGGTAATAGAAGGCGTTGTGGGCGTGGTCGAAGGGATCGACGAAGCGCTGCAGGTGCTGGCGCAGAAAGAACTGCGCCGGGAACGAGCTGCCGTGCTCGATCGCCATGAGGACGAACCACGGCGCCGCGATGGCGAGGAACAGCGCCGTGCCCGCGACCAGCCGGTAGCGCAGGACCTCGCGGAAGGCGCGCCGCCGCACCACGTCCACGAGGATCGCGAGCCCGCTCACCACCGGCGTGGCGAGGCCCTTGGTGAGCACGCCGAGCGCGGCGCCGCCGTCGAGCGCGACCGTGCCGGCCATCGAGAGGCCGCCGCTGCGCACCGCCTGCTGGTACGCGGTGAGGCCGACCATCACCCACAGCGCGTTCAGCATGTCGGTCTGGCACCAGCGTGCCTGCCACGCGAAGCGGTGCGCGGTGGCGAGGACCGCGACCGCGAGCCACGCGGTGCGCCGGCCGCCGATCCGCGCCGCCATGACGCCGGTCAGCACCAGCACGCCGATCGCCGCGAGCGCGGACGGCAGGCGCGCCGCGCGCTCGGTGACGTGGCCGTCGAGCTTGGCGGCCGTCGCGATCGACCAGAAGAGCAGCGGCGGCTTGTTCGAGTAGGGCTCGCCGTTGAGCATGGGCGTCGCCCACGCGTCGCGGTCGACCATGACCCGGGCGATCTCGGCGAAGCGCGGCTCGTCGGGGTTCCACAGCGAGTGGCTCGATCCCAGCCCGGGCAGGTAGAGGGCTGCGCCGAGGACGACGATCAGCGCGACGTCGAGGGCTCGCAATCGCATGAGGGCTCCGCGCAGAAGCGAGAGGCGCGAGGGGGATGGCGCGCGCGGGGTGGGGCGCGCGAAGCTACCACACGGGTGCGGGCCGGACACGGCGCGGGGCGAGCGGTCGGAGTGCGGGACGGGGCCGGGGCGGGGCGGCCGGGACGATGACCGAGCTACGCGCGATCGCGTTCATCGGCGTGGTGCTGTTCGGCTACCAGACGCTCGCCGCCGAGCTGACGCCGGGCTCGGCGCTCGGGCTGGGCGTCTCCGGGCTGATCCTGGGACTCACCGGCGCGATCACCGCGCGGCGCCGCGCTGGTGCGAGGCGCCCGATCGTGCGGGTGCTGGCGATCGCCTACGTCCTGCTCTCGATGGTGATGGCGGTGGTGATCGCGCTCGCGCTCAAGTGGATCTACCTGTCGATGCCCGGCGGGTGAGGGGCGGTCCCGGATCGGCGACCGCCTGGGTGTGTAGGGGCGCCCGTCAGGTCGCCCGGCGTGTGCCGGGATCTCCGCATCCGCGCGACGCGTCTCGATCCTGCGCCCGGGACGGCTGACGCCCTCCCCGACACCGCGCGGCCGCGAGGGACCGCGGCCCTCCAGATCGCGACCGCCCGCTCACTTCTTGAAGAAGCCGAGCAGCTTGGCGCTGGTGGGCGTGGGCTGCTGGTCCTTCTTCTTGCGCATCAGGTACAGGCGGATCTCGCGGGTGGCGTCCATGTTCTCGGGCTCGAGGTCGCGGACGCGCTTGTAGTACTTCATCGCCGTCGAGACCTGGCCGCGGAGCTGCCAGTGCTTCGCCATCCCCACCAGGTACTCGAGGTTGTCGGGCTCGAGGTCGAGCGCCTGGGTGAAGCAGCGCTCCACGGTGGCCCAGTCGGTCTTGCCGTTGCCGCCGCCGAGGCGCTGCACCGTCACGGCGAGGCGGTGGTGGAACTCGGCGCGCCTCGGGTCGAGGCTGATGCAGTGCTGGAAGTGCTCCTTCGCCTCGAGCAGACGGCCGTTCTTGAGCGCGTCCATGCCGTGGCCGAAGAAGATGCTGGCGCTGGTCTCTTCCTTCGGGAACTCCTTGCCGCGCTGGCTGGCCGCCGGGTTGGTGGCGAGCGTGCTCGTCGACGGAGTGCCGGTCGGCGGCGGTACCGAGCCCGTGCTGGGCGGCGGTGCCTCGCCCCTGGCCTCGCGCTCGGCGAGGATGCGCTTGCGGCGCGCGGCGTCGCCGAGGTCGTTGTAGGCCTTGTCGAGGCGGGCGGCGACGGTCCGCACCATCTCCATCTCGGCGGCGTTGAGCTGGCCCTCGTAGCGCGACGGCCGCCACTCCTCGGCGACCCGCAGGTAGGCGTGCAGCAGGTCCACGTCCGTGGCGTTGGCGCCGACGTCGAGGAGCGCGAACTCGTCGAGCGAGCGCATCCGCGCGGAGCGATCCGGCAGCGAGCGGCGGAACGCCTCCACCTGCGCGGTGGGCGCCGGGGGGCCGGCGGCGGCGGACGCCATGCGGCCCACCTCGGTGGTGCGCTGCGGGACGCCGGTCACCGTGGTCCCGCGTTCGGGGCGCATCATGCCGGGCGGCCTGGCGCCGGCGCTCGACGGGCTGGGCGGGGCGTCGCCGACCACCCCGGTCGGCTTGCCGGTCAGCCGGTCGACCTCGAACTTGAGCTGGCACCGCGAGCAACGCACACGGAACGTCTTCCCGGTGGCCATCACCGCATCCACCTGGAGGCGATTGGTGCAGCTAGGGCAGACGATCAACATCTCGCATCCTCGGTTCCACGCGTCTCGCGCAGCGTTGCCCGCCCCCCGAACCCTACTCGTGTCGCCGTTCGGCCCGCAACAATCCGTCAACGCTTCGACACGTCGCGCTGGAAGCCTGTCGACGCGTCGCCCGCCCCGTCAAGAATCGGGCGGTGCCGTAAAGCTGAGTCTCGGTCACGGGTTGCATTGGGGGCGCCCGGGGGGACGGTGCTAGCCTCTTTGTGCGGAAAGATCTCGGCTCGTGTGAATTTGCAAGGGGCGAGCCGGGCATCGTGGAGATCGGGAGACCATGGGATCGAAGGCGACCTGGCTGATCGTGCTGGCCTTCCTGGCGTTCATCGGCTTCGTGGTGTGGTCGGCGCAGAGCGGCGGCCAGAGCCACTGCCAGGTGTGCATGACGTTCGGCGGGATGAAGAACTGCGCCTCCGCCGCCGGGACGACGATCGAGGAAGCGGAGCGCGCGGCGCGCACCGCGGCGTGCGCGACGATCACGAGCGGGGTGACCGAATCCATCCAGTGCGATCACAGCGCCCCGACGTCGCGGAGCTGCGGCAATCGCTGAGCGCTCGAGCGCGGGCGGTTGCCTCGAGGCGGCCATGAAGATCTGGGCACACCGCGGCTCGTCGCTGATCTGGCCCGAGAACACGGCGCTCGCGTTCCGCCTCGCGCACTCGAGTGGCGCGACCGGCTTCGAGACCGACCTGCGGCTGTCGTCGGACGGCGAGATCATGCTCTCCCACGACGCGTCGCTGACGCGCTTCGGGGTGGAGGGGGTGTCGATCGCGCGCGCCACCGCGCGCGAGCTCGAGGAGATCGCGATCCCCTCTCCCGACGGGCGTCACCGCGATCGGCTGATCCGGCTCGAGACGTTGCTCGAGACGTACCCGGACAAGGACTACATCTTCGACTGCAAGATCGACGACGAGGCGCTCTTCGATGCGCTCGCCGCGCTGCTCGGGCGCCGTCCGCTGCGCGAGCCGCCGTGGTTCCTGACCTGGAGCGCCGCGGCCGACCGGCGCGTGGCGGAGCGCTTCCCGTCGTCACCGATCTTCGCGCGCGAGATCGCGACGCGGCGCTGGGGTTACGCGAGCCTGCTCCGCCTCGGCCGGCTCGCCGAACCCCCCAACGCGATCCTGTCGCTGCCGGTCCTCTACTACGGGCTGCCGGTGGTCTCGCGCGCGCAGGTGCGCTCGCTCGCCGCGCGCGGCAAGCGCTTCATCGGGTTCCTGGTCAACGGCGACGCCGAGATCGCGCGAGCGCGCGCGCTCGGCCTGATGGGCGTGCTGACCGACCGGCCGGATCGATACGCGGCGGCGTAGCGCGGGGCGGCGGCCGCGACGGAGCGCGGCCCTCCAG
>CAYMQR010000031.1:0-18501 GCA_964392195.1 uncultured bacterium
GGTGATCGACGACGAAGTGGCCGGCCTGCTCGCGGCGAGCGGCGGCCGCTCGCTGGCGTTCGCGCCCGAGTCCGGCTCGGCCACCACCCGCGCCAAGGTCAAGAAGCGCATGACGGAGGAGGGGCTCCTCGACGCGGTGCGCGCGTCGGTGCGCCACGGGCTCAACCTCACGGTGTTCGTGGTGATCGGCTTCCCGCACGACACCGCGAGCGACCTCGCCGAGACGCTGCGCCTCGCGAAGGTGCTCGCGAAGCTCGGCGTGGACGACCTCGCGATCGGCTTCTTCTTCCCGATCCCGTCCACCGAGCTCTACGACCAGCTCGTCGCCTCGGGCCGCATCACGCTCTCCGACGAGTTCCTGAAGACGCCGCTCCACGCCAACGAGAAGGTCCTCGACGAGCGCAACAACTACTGCGAGAGCCTCACGGCCGCGCAGCTCACGCGCTGGAAGTACCGTATCCACCTGACCTTCTACGCGTGGTCCGCGGTGTACCACCCGCTCAAGCTGGCGCGGCTCGCGTGGAACGTCGTGCGCGGCCACGAGACGCGCAAGATGGAGACGGTGCTGATCGAGCTGGCGCGGAACACGCTCCGTCGCGCGTTCTTCTGGCGCGATCGGGCGCCGGCCTCGACGTGACGGGCGGCTCCCCGCGCGCGTCGTTGCTCCGCATCGCCGCCCACGGCGGTGCCTTCCTGGGTGCGTTCGTGGCCGGCTACGCGAGCGGAGCCGCGCTCGAGCTCTCGAGCGCGGTGCGCGCGCTGGTGCTGATGTCGCCGTTCGTGGCGGCGGTGGTGCTGCTCGGCTGGGCGAAGCCCGCGGGCGGCGGCCGGACCGTGGTGCGCGGCGTGATCCTCGCCGCAGGCGCCGGGTTCGGGCTCGGCTACGGGCTCGGCTCGATCAACGGCGCCGATCCGATGCCCTTCATGTACGGCGCGTGACGGGCTGGCGCGCACGGCGTAGCGGCGGGTGCGAGCCCGCCGGGGTGCGCTCGGGCGACGTCAGGATCGACCGCAGGTCCGCTTCGGGCGCCGGGCGGCACGAGCGATCGCGACGGCGACGCCCACGGTCGCGTAGCTCAGCCGGTCGATGCTCGCGAGCGTGACCTGCTTCCAGCTCACGTCCTTCGGCCACTCGATCATCCGCAGGTAGGCCCGCGTGGTGCCGCGCAGCTCGCGCCCGAGGAGCCGCAGCGCATCGCCGACCGAGCTCGGCACGACGTCCTTGGCGAGCGTATGCGGCGGCGCGTCGAGAGCGGCGCGCGGGTCGTCGTCGTGGGGGTGTCCGGCGGTCATCGCGTCCGCAACGTACCCGACCCGGCGGTGGAGCAGCGGCGCCCCGCGGCACCGAGCGTCGAGCGGCCTCTTCGGTTGCCCGTGCCGCGGACGGTCCGTTAGAGTCGCCCGATAACGCAACTTAGTTGCGCTTTCGCGGTGCGCAGCCCGCCCCCGCCCCCCCTCATGCTGACCGTCTGGATCGCCACGCTCGTCAGCGTCGTGGGCGTGAGCCTGATCTCGCTGGTCGGCATCGTCTTCCTGGCGGTCAACGAGAACAAGCTCAAGCAGATCGTCTTCCTGCTGGTGAGCACCGCCGTCGGCGCGCTGTTCGGCGACACGTTCATCCACCTGCTCCCCGAGACCTTCGCCCACGGCGAGGACAGCCGGGCCGGCTCGCTGCTGGTGCTCGCCGGCATCCTGATGTTCTTCGTCCTCGAGAAGTTCCTGCGCTGGCATCACCACCACACCGTCGAGGACGAGCACACGATCCACCCGATGGGCTACATGAACCTGGTGGCGGACGCGGTGCACAACGGCATCGACGGGCTGCTCATCGGCGCCTCGTTCCTGACCAGCATGCAGCTCGGCATCGCCACCACGGTCGCGGTGGTGCTGCACGAGATCCCCAGCGAGATCTGCCGCTTCGGCGTGCTCGTGCACGCCGGCTTCTCGAAGACACGCGCGCTGTGGCTGAACCTGCTCTCGGCCACCGTCGCGATCCTCGGCGCGGTCGCCGCGCTGCTGCTCGGCGGCGAGTCGCACGGCTTCGTGAGCACCATGCAGCCGCTCACCGCGGGCGGCTTCATCTACGTCGCTGGCACCGACCTCCTCCCCGAGCTTTCGCATGACGTCGAGCCCAAGAAATCGGTGCTGCAGGTGCTGTGCATGTCGGTCGGCGTCGCGATCATGTACGCGCTCACCTTCCTGGAGTGACGCGGCGCAGGGACAAGGCGCTTGCTCCGGGGCCGGAACGAGATGTTAACATCGTCAACATTACATCCTTCGCCACGCACGACCGGGGAGACGATCTTGAGGAGCGAGCGGATTCGCAGAGGATCACTCCGCCATCGGGCGGCCGTGCTGCTCGTGGTCACCGCGTTCCTGGCGTCCTGCCAGCCGGAGCGGCCGACCACGGGCCCGGGCTCGACGCAGAACTACATCGCCACCTCGGCGGCGATCACCAACTCTGGCGAGGCCACCTCGACCGACAACACCAAGGTCGCCTACTACGTGCCGAACGTGCTCAAGCACGGCACCACGGCGCCGGTGGTGGTGTTCCTGCACGGCTTCCAGGCGGGTGACCCGGGCCTCTACATCGCCCACATCAACCACCTCTGGCACCAGGGCTACATCGTCGTCTTCCCGATGTACAACACCACCAACGCATTCACGGACCTCGACCAGAACGTCATGGTCGATCGGCTCGTGCGCAACACCAACTTCGCGCTCGCGAACATCGGCGCGAAGGCCGAGCTCGACCACGTCTACGTGTACGGCCACTCGGCCGGCGCAGCGTTCGGCTCGGTGTTCCAGCTCAACAGCGGCATCACGCCGGCCGGCGTGATGCTGGCGCACCCCGCCCTCGACACCGGCCCGGTGCCCGTCCCGGGCATCGTGCTCGTCGACTACCAGACCGAGGCGGCGTACACGACCGCGCCGGTCGTGATCCTCACCGGCGACCAGGACACGATCGCGCCGCCCGCCGCGTCGGTCACGCTGCACGGCTACCTGACCGGTGCCGCGTCGCGGATCGTCTGGGAGGCGCGCACCGACGACCACGAGTATCCGCCGATCAACACCGACCACCTCCAGCCGCTCACGATCGGCAACTCGGCCGACACCATGGACTGGCGCTACTACTGGTCGGCGCTCGATCAGATGCTGGGTGGCGACCCCACTCCAGGGTTCGACATGGGCAGCTGGACCAGCGGGACCGCGGTCAAGGCGCCGATCGTGCTCGCCAACTGACTCGCCGGCGACCAGGAAAAATCGTCGAAACCCATTTGATCCTGGCGAGATCTCGGCTAGTCTCCATGAATTCCGCCGTGGTCCACGGGCCGCGCGGGACCGAAGAACGCATACGATCCGTCCCCTCTCGCACCGTTTTGGTGCGCGAACGGGCGGTCCATTGAGTCGAGCTTCCGGACGTCTCCGAGTAGGGTTCCGGAAGTCGAATTGAGGTAGCACCGATGGCAGTTGGTACCGTGAAGTGGTTCAACGATGCGAAGGGTTTTGGCTTCATCACGCCCGCGGATGGCTCGAAGGACGTCTTCGTCCATCACAGCGCCATCACCATGGACGGGTTCCGTACCCTGTCCGAGGGTCAGCGCGTCGAGTACGAGGTGACGCAGGGTGCGAAGGGGCCGGCGGCCCAGAACGTCCGGGCTGTCTGACGACCGCTCAATTCTCGGGCCGCGCGAGCGGCTCCGAGTGATCACCTGAGAACGCCCGACCGGAGACGGTCGGGCGTTTTTTTTCGTCCTGGGAGGCCCGGGCCCGGCGCGTGCATCTCCGAGCCCGCGGCGGCTACCCGTCGTCGGCGCCACACTCGGGCGGCACTCGCTCCCCTCCGCGGCCGGGTCGCGGTGGGTGGCGCTCACCAGGCGCACCTCGATCAGCACCTCGTCCACCGCGCCAACCGGCCGGATCACGCGCTCCTGCACCGCGCGCAACCGGTGCGCCACTGCCGCAACGAGAGTTGCGCAGCTCACGACCGCTGGTTCAAAGTACCCCGCGACGAATCGGCACGGCCGCGGCTCGCCTCGCCGCGTGCCAGAGGACCCGGAGGAGCGACACCGTGGACGTGACGACACAGGAGTTCTTCATGGGAGCGGGGCTGATCGTCGCCGCGGTGCTGTTCGCCCTGCAGCGCGAGAAGATCCTCGGCTACAAGTTCTCGTTCCTGTGGTTCCTGGTGTCGATTCCGCTCGCCGTGGCCGGCGTCTACATGCTCGAACCGAGCCTCGTCATGGACGTCCTGCACCAGATCGGCATCGGTGGCTGAGCGGCGCGGGTTTCGTGCAGGGATCCACGTCACCGGCGAGGTGACGCCTGCGCGTATCGGCGAACACGCGGCGCGTGCCCTCCGGGTCGAGAGGCGATCCGCGCGGCGTGCGATCGCCGGCGCGCCGGAGGCGCGACCTCCATACCGGGACGTTGGGGCCGGACCCGCCCTGCCTCAGTAGGTGCACACCGAGCGGATCGACTCGCCGTGGTGCATGAGGTCGAACGCACGGTTGACGTCGTCGAGCGGCATCTTGTGGGTGATCATCGGGTCGATCTCGATCCGCTTCTCCATGTACCAGTCGACGATCTTGGGCACGTCGGTGCGGCCGCGCGCGCCGCCGAACGCCGACCCCTTCCACACCCGCCCCGTCACGAGCTGGAACGGACGCGTGGCGATCTCCTCGCCGGCCGCCGCGACGCCGATGATCACGCTCACGCCCCAGCCCTTGTGACCGCACTCGAGGGCCTGGCGCATGGTCTTGGTGCTGCCGATGCACTCGAAGCTGTAGTCGGCGCCGCCCTTGGTGAGGCTGACTAGGTACGGCACCAGGTCGCCGCCGACCTCGCTCGGGTTGACGAAGTCGGTCATGCCGAAGCGCTCGGCGAGCGGCTTCTTCGCGGGGTTCAGGTCCACACCGACGATCTGCCGGGCGCCCACCAGCCGGCAGCCCTGGATGACGTTGAGGCCGATGCCGCCGAGCCCGAACACCACCACCCGCGAGCCCGGCTCCACCTTGGCGGTGTGGACCACCGCGCCGATGCCGGTGGTGACTCCACAGCCGATGTAGCAGACGCTCTCGAACGGCGCGTCCTCGCGGATCTTCGCCACCGCGATCTCGGGCAGCACCGTGTGGTTGGAGAACGTCGACGTGCCCATGTAGTGGTGGATGGTCTTGCCGCCGAGGGAGAATCGGCTGGTGCCGTCCGGCATCACGCCCTTCCCCTGCGTCTCCCGGATCGCCTGGCAGAGGTTGGTCTTGCCGCTCAGGCAGTACTCGCAGGCCCGGCACTCGGGCGTGTAGAGCGGGATCACGTGATCGCCCGGACGCACGCTACGGACGTCCTTGCCCACCTCCACCACCACGCCCGCGCCCTCGTGACCGAGGATCGACGGGAAGATCCCCTCCGAGTCCTTGCCCGACAGCGTGTAGGCGTCGGTGTGGCACACACCGGTGGCCTTGAGCTCGACGAGCACCTCGTTGGCGCGCGGCCCGTCGAGGTCGACGGTCTCGACGACGAGGGGCTTTCCGGGCTCGAAGGCGACGGCGGCGCGGGTCTTCATGACGGGTCCTCGTTGTAGGTGGCGGGTGATGGATTACCACGCGCGGGATCTCGTCCGGCAATCCACGAGGTCTCACCCAGCAATTGCGTCGCGGACGCGGTTCACGGTATTACGAATCATTCATTCGTATGTCTTTGCCGAATCGCACATCGAGATCGAGATTCGCATCCATGCACGTACCCGACGGTTTCGTCAGCGGTCCGATCAACGTCGGGACCTTCGTGGTCTCGGCGACGGTCGCGGTTCTCGCCACCCGCGACGCTCGGCGCCGCCTCCAGGATCGTCAGGTCCCGCTGGTCGGCGTCACGGCCGCGTTCGTGTTCGCCGCGCAGATGCTCAACTTCCCCGTCGCCGGCGGCACCAGCGGGCACTTCCTGGGCGCGCTGTTCGCAGCGGTGATGCTCGGTCCGCTGACGTCGTGCCTGATCTTGTCGCTGGTGCTGATCGTCCAGTGCCTGGCGTTCGGTGACGGGGGAATCACGGCGCTCGGCACCAACATCTTCAACATGGGCGTGGTCGGCGGGCTCGGCGCGTACGCGATCTTCGCGAGCCTGCGAGGGATGCTCCCCGACACGGGCGCCGGCTTCGCAGCCGCGGTCGGGGTTTCCGCGTGGGCCTCTGTGGTGTTGGGCTCCGTGGCGTGCGCGTTCGAGCTCGCGCTCTCCGGGACGTCGCCGCTGCGAGTCACGCTGCCGGCGATGGTCGGGGTTCACGCGGTGATCGGCGTCGGCGAGGCGCTGATCACGACCACGGTGGTGGGCCTCGTCGTCCGGCTGCGGCCCGACCTGATCCACGCATGGACATCTCGCACCGAGACGAAGCCGGAGGACTGACGGTGGACCGCAAGACCTGGACCTTCATGCTCGGCGGGCTGGCGCTCGCCATCGCGCTGGCGGTGCTGGTGTCGCCGTTCGCGTCCACCAGCCCGGACGGTCTCGACCGCGTCTCTCAGGACCAGGGGTTCGGCGAGCACGCGGAGGGCGCGCAGCTGTGGCAGCGCGCACCGATTCCCGATTACGCCACCCCCGGCGTCGAGGGCGCGCTCTCGACGAGTCTCGCGGGGTTGCTCGGAACGCTCGCCGTAGCGGGCCTCGGCTACCTCGGCGCTCGGCTCGTCCGTGCGCGGCGCGCCCCGGACGCTGCTGACGGCCGCTGACCTGCAGGCTGGACCAGCCGCACGGCTCTTCGCCGGCCCCGCGGTATGACGAATGACGATTTCGTATGACCAAAAGGATGGCGCCCCGATGCCTGACCGAAGAGATCGAGCTCTACCGCCGCGCATGCTCGCGATCGTCGTGGTGCTCATCTGCGCGACGAGCGCCACGGCCGATGATGGTGATCCACGGATGGTGGCCGCCGCCGACACGACCGGCCTCACTCAGACCGAGGAGCTCGAGGTGATCGGCCGCGGCGAGAACCTGGTCGGCGTCGCGGACGCGGCGTCCGAGGGCCGCGTCGGCCAGGACCAGATCGAGGACCGCCCGTTCTTGCGCCCCGGCGAGACCCTCGAGGTCGTGCCCGGGCTGATCGCCACCCAGCACAGCGGCACCGGCAAGGCCAACCAGTGGTTCCTGCGCGGCTTCAACCTCGACCACGGCACCGACTTCGGGCTCACGGTGGAGGGGGTACCCATCAATCTGCCCACCCACGCCCACGGGCAGGGCTACCTCGACGTGAACTTCCTCATCCCCGAGCTGATCGAGGTGATCCGCTTCGAGAAGGGGCCCTACCACGCAGACGTCGGCGACTTCTCGTCCGCGGGCGCAGCCCAGCTCCAGACGATGAGCGCGCTCCCTCAGGGGCTCGTGAGCGCCGGGATCGGCCAGGACAACTACTGGCGCGGCCTGCTCGCGGATTCGCCGGAGGTCGGCGGCGGGCGCCTGCTCTACGCCCTCGAGGCGCAGTACTACGACGGACCGTGGGAAGACCCCGAGAACCTCGCCAAGTTCAACGGTGAGCTCAAGTACACGCTCGGCGACACGACCGACGGGCTCTCGATCGCGGCCTTCGGCTACACGGCCGAGTGGGACTCGACCGACCAGATCCCGCGCCGCGCGGTGCAGGAGGGCCTGATCACCCGCCTCGGCACCCTCGATCCCACCGACGGCGGCAAGACGCTGCGGGCGATCCTGGCCGTCAACGGCTGGCGGGGCGCGGAGGACCGCTCGCGCTTCACGGCGTACGTGAGCTACTACCGCCTCAACCTGTTCTCGAACTTCACCTACTTCCTCGACGATCCCGTGAACGGCGACCAGTTCGAGCAGGCCGACCGCCGCATCGTGGCCGGCGGCCAGGCGAGCCAGGAGCTTCACGCCGAGATCGGCGGCTTCGCCCTGAACAACACCTTCGGGCTCCAGCTCCGCAGCGACTTCATCCCGCAGGTCGGCCTCTACCACACCCAGGCTCAGCGGCGCCTGGAGCGGGTCCGCGACGACACCGTGAACGAGACCAGCCTCGGTCTCTACGCCAAGAGCGAGACGCCGTGGACCGACTGGCTCCGCTCGACGGTCGGACTGCGCGGCGACGTCTACTACTTCTCGGTCGCGAGCAGCATCCCGGAGAACTCCGGCAACGAATGGGACGGCCTCGCGAGCCCCAAGCTCGGGCTGGTCTTCGGCCCGTGGTCCGACACCGAGCTCTACGCGAACGCCGGCCTCGGCTTCCACTCGAACGATGCCCGCGGCACCACGATCCGGGTCGATCCCAAGACCGGTGAGCCGGCCACGCCGGTCGACCCGCTGGTCCGAACCAAGGGCGCCGAGATCGGCGCGCGCACGGCCATCGTCCACGGCCTCCAGTCGACGGTGGCGCTGTGGTGGCTCGACGTCGACTCGGAGATCCTGTTCGTCGGTGACGCGGGCACCACCGAGCCGAGCCGGCCCAGCCGCCGCTACGGGCTCGAGCTGGCGAACTACTGGAAGCCGCTCGACTGGCTGGCGCTCGATGCCGACGTCTCGCTCTCCCACGCCGAGTTCCGCGACCAGGATACCGTCGGCGACCACATTCCCGGCTCGGTCGAGGCCGTGGTCAGCGCCGGCGCCGCGCTCGATCTGCCGAGCGGGTTCATGGTGAGCCTGCGAAGTCGCTACTTCGGCCCGCGCGCGCTCATCGAGGACGACTCGGTACGGTCCGAGTCGACGTTGCTCACGAACCTGCGCGCAGGCTGGACGTACCAGAACCTCGGCCTGCACCTCGACGTGCTCAACCTCTTCGACTCGACGAGCCACGACATCGATTACTGGTTCCCGTCACGGATCTCCCTCGACGAGCCCGCCGAGGGCGTCGACGACCTCCACTTCCACCCCGCCGAGCCGCGTGAGATCCGCGGCTACGTGACGTACCGGTTCTGAGGTGGGTCGCTCACGCCGAGCCCACCACCCACCACCAGCGCGCCAGCGCGAGCCCGAACGCGAACACCGCTCCGCCCCAGAACGTGGCGAGGCGGCTGGGATCGCCGCCGCGGCGCCGCCGCCAGGCACCGAACCCATGCATGAGCAGACCGTTGACGATGGGCGCGAGCACCACGGTGATCCCCGACGGATGCAGCAGCGGCCGCCACACCCGGTGGGGCGCCACGAGCGCGCTCGTGAACCCGAGCATCCCCCCGAGCAAGAAGAGCCCGGTCCCGGCCAGCGCCGGGTTCGCCGCGCGCCCGCGGCGGACCGCATGGCGCAACGAGTCGAGCCCGAGGTCCATCGCCACCTCGGCGAGGAAGGGCAGGATCAGCTCGAACAGGATCCCCGCGAGGATCTCCAGGATCACCTCGAGCATCGTCGCTCCGATCGCCGGTGCGCCGCCGGCTCGAGCGCCGAGCCTACCGTGAGAGCCACCGTTCCCGATCGCCCCTCGCAGTCACGGGGGCGACGCGGGCGCGATTCACGCGCGCTTCCGGGCCGCCACGGCGATTCGTTAAGGTCGGCACCATGAACGCGCGCGTCCTCTTCGATCATCTCGTCCGCAACCACTCGCTGAGCCGGCGCGATGCGCTCCGCGAGGTGATCAAGCTCGTCGGCGTCGCCGCCGCCGCGCCGCTGATCAACGCCTGCGGTGACTCGAGCTCGAGCCCGCTCACCACCAGCGACCTCACGCCGGAGGACGTCCCCGTCGATCACGTGGTGTTCGTGATGATGGAGAACCGCACCTTCGACCACTATTTCGGCAGCCTGAGCCTCGTGGAGGGCCGCGCCGACGTCGACGGGCTCACCGGCGCCGAGCGCAACGCGCTGCCGGACGGCACGCCGGTGGCGCCGTTTCGCCTCGACGACCTGTGCGTGGAGGACCCGCCGCACGGCTGGTCGTCGAGCCGCAACCAGTTCGCCGAGGGCACCAACGCGGGCTTCGTCACCGAGCACTTCGACGACACCCAGGACGCGCGCACCGCGTCGCAGGTGATGGGCTACCACGATCGCGCCGTGCTGCCCTTCTATTACGGCCTCGCGGATGAGTTCACGCTCTGCCAGCGCTGGTTCGCGTCGGTGATGGGCCCGACCTGGCCGAACCGCTACTACTTCCACACCGCCCAGTCCGCCGGCCTGCGCTCCAACGAGCTGCTGCCGCAGGCGATCCCGACGCTCTACGACCTCCTCGACGAGGCGGGCATCTCGTGGCGCTACTACTTCACGGACCTGCCGTTCGTGGCGCTGCTCGCGCTGCGCAACGACCCCACCAACGGGCTGCGCATCGACTTCGACCGGCTCTCCCGCTACGGCCGCAACATCGTGCCGGTCGAGCGCTTCGCCGCAGACGCCGCCGCGGGGAACCTCGCCACCATCTCGATCGTCGACCCGTCCTTCGCCCTCGCCGACGACCACCCGCCCCACCACGTCCAGCTCGGCCAGGCGTTCACGTCGAGCCTGGTGCACTCGCTCGCCGCGAGCCCGCTGTGGGAGAAGAGCCTGATGCTCCTCACCTACGACGAGCACGGCGGCTTCTTCGACCACGTGCCGCCGCCCAGGGCCGCCGACGAGCGCGCCAGCGAGGGCTTCGACCAGCTCGGCTTCCGGGTGCCTTCGATGGCGATCGGGCCGTGGGTGAAGCGCGGCCAGCCCTCGAACGAGGTGCTCGACCACACCAGCCCGCTCGCGTTCATCCAGTGGCGCTGGGGCCTTCCCTCGCTCACCCAGCGCGACGCCGCCGCCAACCGGCTCCTCGACGTCTTCGACCTGGGCCGGCTCGCCTCACGCAAGCCGCGCGCGGCGCCGACCTTGCCCGAGGTGGTCGTGGACAAGAGCCAGTTCAAGCCGTACTGCGTGATCGGCAACCTGACCGACCTCGAGATCGCGGCCGACAACGGCTGGATCCCGCCGCAATGGGATCGCCGCGTCGGCGTCGATCGCACGCTCGAGGGCCTGGTGCGCGGCCTCGCCCGCTTCGGCGCCGGCGGAATTCGCTAGCGACAGCGACGCCACTTCGGAGGGACCGCCTCCGGGCGGTCCGGGACTCCGTACCGGGATCGACGCCATCGGCGACGTGACGCCGTCGCGTTTCGGCGGGCACGCAGCGCGTGCCCCGCCGGCGCTAACTGGCGCCGGCGGACGTCCCGAGGAGGTCGTAGGTGCACGTCTTGCCGCCCGGCGGGTCGAACGCGCCGTTTCCGTCCACGTCCACGTAGATCGGGTTGGTGGTGACCCGAGGCACGCGGGTGCCGTCGTAGGTGCGCAGCCCGCGCGGCATCGGCTCGCGGCCGAACGCCAGCACCTCGAGGTGCGCGTCACGGGTCAGCGCGAGCGGCACGCGCTGGTCGAGCTTCACGACGCCGTGCGGATCGGTCGCGGCCACGGTCGCGACCTCGTCGCAGTTCGCGAACACCTTCAGGTGCGTCACGTCCACTTCCGGCAGGGCCTCGACGTGGACGTCGAGCTCGAGGCGCTCGCCGGTGGCGCGCGCCAGCTCCCCTAGGCCTTCCCCGGTGGCGGCCCGTACCCGGGCGAACGCCCCAGCGCTGACGATCGCGCGCCCCTCCTCGAGGGCCGCGACCATGCCATCGGCGCTGAGCCGCGCCGGGTCGTCGCTCGGCGCGGCGAAGTAGGTGCGCGGCGAGCCGGGGCGCTCGAGCCCGTGGACGTCGGTCACGCCGACCGCCGCGATGCGGTGCCCTAGGTTCAAGAAGCTCTGCCAGTCCTCGAACAGCCCGGTCTCGTCGGCACGCGCGGGATCGACGAACGGGTCGCGCAGCCCGTTCAGGTACTCGACCACGTCGAAGTTCCAGCTCATGAGCTTCGCGTCCGGAGCGAGACCGAGGATCGTGGGATCGGCGAGCGTCGCCAGGCCCGTCAGGCGGTCGTAGCCCGACAGGCACAGGTACGCGCAGTCGAATCGCGGATGGTTGAGCGACACGATCCCCGCTCCACGCTGCCGCGCCTCCGCGAAGATCGTGTCGATGTCCTTGCCGTACCAGCGCACCGGACCGCCGCGCGCGTTGACGTCGGGCCGCGGCTCCACTTGGTAGAGGTTGATGTGCTCCGGCACGCTCGCGGTGAGCTCCTCGCCGGGGACCGTCGCGATCCACGCGCCGAGCCCCGTCTCGTCGATGCCGCGTTGCCACGAGCCGATGAACTCGTGGTCAGTGCTGATCGCGACCTCGAGCCCTTCGCTCGCAGCGGTCGTGATCCGCTCGGCGAGCAGCACCGGCGCGTCCGGGCTCGGCTCGGCGTGCATGTGGCCGTCCATCGACAGGTAGCCCGTGGTGTCCACGAGCCGTGGCAACGTGGCGGCGAGCTGCGCCTCGCCTGAGGACGGAACCTCGACCACGCCCTGGAACGGCTGGTACTCGTAGCCGCGCGTGACGCTCACCTCGTAGCGCCCCGGCACGACCGGCACGAGGCCCACGCTCGGGTTGCCGTAGATGACCTGCGCCGTTGCGCCGTCGCGCCACAGCGTGATGCGCGACGGCAGGGGCCGGCCGTCGCCGTCGCGCACGTCGTAGCGCAGCGAACCTCCACCCCCCACCACCAGCTCGAGCGGCGCCGCGCCCAGGTCCGTGAAGTCGAGCGCGAGCGGCACGGCGGGCGCGTGACCGGCGACGCTGGCGCCGATGCGGTAACGCAGCGAGGGGTTGGGGAAGCGCGCCACCGAGCCGGTGAACTCGCCGCTGGCATCGGTGCGGAGCTGGTGGAGTGGACGCCACTCGCCCTCGGCGTCCGGCACCTCGACCCCGACGTCCGCCCCGGCCAACGCCGCTCCGGCCACGCCGTCCAGCACGCGCCCCGAGATCGGTACCAGCTCCGCGGTCACGCCCGGGTAGGCGTCGGGCCGCACCTCCGCGAGCGGACGCTCGGCCGAGCTCCCGTCCGTGCCGCCGACGCTCAGGAAGAAGCGCACCGCGCCGGTGGCGGTGGCGCTCCCCGCGGGGCCGAGGCGCACGCCGGTCAGCGCGCGAAACAGATCGAGCGTCGCGTCCACGCCCGAGATGTTGGTGCGCACCAGCAGCGCGTCCTCCATCGCGAACGTGGTCGCCCCGTCGCCCAGCGGCGAGCGCGCGGTCAGCCACGGCGCGCCCGCCTCGAGCCCGAAGCCGGCGATCGCGAACCGCGCGAAGGCGTAGGGGTCGAGTTCGGTGGTGGTACCGAACAGGTTGGCCACCGCGGGCAGCACGCCCTGGGCGCGGTCGCGGCGATTGGTGATGGAGACGTCGATGCGCAGCACCGCCGAGGCGGCGGGGAGCGTGTAGTCGATCGTGACGTCGACGCCGAACGGCGCCGACGCCCGTCGCGGCGCGCCGGCGCGGATCGCGCGGCGCAGGATCTCGTACTCGACCAGCCAGTAGGTGTCGTCGGTCCCTCGCGCTCGCACCACCGCCGGCTCTCCGTTCGAGCCGTCCGATACGACCTCGACCGAATCGGCGCGGAAGCCGCGCAGCGTCGAGTCGGTGAACTCGTCGAGCGCGAGCCGGCCCAGGAGCGGCTCGAGCTCCTGGAACCGCTCCGGTCCGGCCTGACGGCATCCATCCACCGCGACCGCGTCGACCACGATGCCGCCGTAGTAGTAGTACGCGTCGTCGTCGTCCGGCGCGGTGATCACGAACGCCGCGCGGTCGTTCGACAGGATCACGTCGCCTTCGGCGCCGAGCGCGCCCGGGCCCCACGTGCCCAGGTCGGGGCGGTCGATCAGGCGCGCGCGCGCGAAGCCCGGCCTCGCACATCCATCGACGAACGGCGATCGGCTGCCGGGCGGTCCGTCCGGCGGTGGTGCCGCAGAGTGTGATCCCGAGCACGCCTGGAAGCACAGCACGGCCAGCAAGCAGCTCATGCGCCAGCGGGCGGACGGCGACGGCGAAGGTGGGCTGGTTCGGTTCATTCATCCTCTGGCGCGTCACGACAGCGTCGCGACAGCGTCGCACGAAATCCACGAACCGCTTCAAGCCGGGAGGCGGGGTGCCCGGATCGCGTCGGTGCGGCCGGGCAGCGCGTACACTCACCTCATGGAACGAGAGCCCCTGCCACGCGCGTACGCGACGCGCGCCCGACCCACGCCCGTGTTCGGCCTCACCCTGGCGTGGGCCTTGGTGCTCGCCTTCGCGATCGCCGCGCACGCCCACGGCATTCCACCGCGCCTCGCCGGCGTGATGGCCGAGGTGGGTGAGCGCTTCGCGAGCCTCGGCGCAGCGATCGCATCCCGCAACGACGACCTCGCGCGCTACCAGGTCCGTCAGATCTCGGAGCTGCTCGAGCGCGACCTGGTGCTGGCGCTGCCGCCGCGCCCGCTCTACGGCATGGACCTCGACCCGCTCCGGTCGGCGTTTCGCGAGGGCCCGTGGCGCGCGCTCCGCAACGCCGTCGACAACCACGACCTCGCCGCCGCCGCGACGGCCTTTGAAGAGACGGCGGCGGCCTGCAACGAGTGCCACCGCACCACGAGCGTCCCGTTCCTCACCGTGCCCGGGTTGCCGCAGTCACCGAAGACGACCGCGAAGGGCCGCAAGCCGGCGGCGAAGGGCGCCGCTCAGCCGGCCACCTCGGCGCCCGCGACCACGAAGTCGAACGTCGAGAGCGCGCCGCCGCGCTGAAGCTGCACCCAGCCGCGATAGAGACCGGGCTCGGGCAGCCGCGCCAGGAACTCGATCGTGCCGTCCTGCGGCTTACCGCGCAGCTCGTCGGGGTGGGCGTGGACGAACGCGTCGCCGCCCTCCTTCACCATCATCAGGTGGCCGAGGGCGCCGAGGTAAGGCTCCAGGTTGGTCACTGGCGCGCCGGCGGCGTCGCTGATCCGCGCGGTGAGCCGCACGCTCTTCGCCACCGGCAGCGGATCCGACGGCAGCGTCCACTCGATCGAGAGCCCGTCGCGGCTGCGGCGCATCCCGCGGTCGCCGCGCGCCGCGGCGGCGAGGTCGAAGCGCGGCCCGTCCTCGCCCTCGACCCGCACCCGCGTCGCCACCACCTGCGAGCCCGCGCCACGCGGCGCGGCGTCGGCGAACACCACGTAGGTGCCGCCGCTCGGGAACGTGTAGGGCAGCGTGAAGACTCCGTTCTCGCCGAGCACCGGGTGCTCGTGCGCGAAGGTGCCGAGGTCGTCCCGCAGCACGAACAGGTGGAGGAGCCGCTCGTGGCTCGGATCGAACCGGGTCACCGGCTCGCTGGTGCCGCCGATCTTCACCGTGCCGTCCGGCTGCACCTCGGGGCGGCTGGCGTTCTCGAGCATCGTGATGACGAGCTCGACCGGCTCGCCGGCGCGCGGGACCTCGCGGCGCGTGGCGAGCGCGAGCTTGTAGCGCTGGGTGCCCGGCGTGCGATCGCGGCGCTGGGCCGGCGGCTGATCGGCCACCGAGAGCTCTTGCTCGAACGCCCACTCGCCGCGCGCGGGCGGAGTCATGGTCGGGAGCTGCTCGCTCGGCGGCAACACGCGGATCTTCAGCCGGTAGTCGCCACCGTGCTGGAACGTGGGGTGGACGCCGTAGTCGCCGACCACTCCCTCGGCGTGCGCGAGCGCCCTGAAGGTCGGCATGCCCGGCATGCTCGGCATGTCGATCGTGCACTCGACGCGCGCGTAGCGCACCGGCACCGGCGGCGTGGCGTCGACCTCGAGCGGCGGCGCGTCGAGCGTGAACTCGAGCTGCATCTCCTCGCCAGCGAAGAGCCCGTCCTCCGGTAGCCGCACCGCGACCTCGTAGAGCGGCCGGCTCGGCGCCGCGGGCTTCGAGCAGCCGAGCGCTAGGGCCACGAGCGCGGCGAGCGCGGGCCACGCGCCTCGGTTCAGCCCGTGCGACCTCTTGTCGCGTTGTCCCTGGACGCCGTGGCCACTACCCCATCGCGCGTTCATCCCCATCCAACGGAAGCCACGCTCATGGACCTCACCGCGTCGATCGCCCCATCCATCGCCCCGCGCTCGCTCGTGACGGAGACCGCCCGACGGCCGCTCGACTGGCTCCTCACCACCGAGCCCGCGCCCCTCGCGCGACGCCACCTGGCCCTCGTGGGCGCGTTCGCGGCGCTCTCGTCGCTTGCCGCGTTCGCCATCCAGCTCGAGTGGCTGACACCCACGCTCGACGCGTTCGAGTCGCGGACCTTCGGCGCGATCCTCTCGCTTCACGGGACCCTCGCGATGTACTTCGTGGGTTTGCCGCTCTTCCTCGGCGTGCTAGGGCACACGTTCCTCCTCGATCAGCTCGGGCTGCGGCGAGTGGCCCTCCCGCCACTCGCGCGGGCCTCGTGGCACCTGCTGCTCGCCGGCGGGGGGATCGTGGTGGGGGGGTTCGTCATGGGCGGCACCGAGGCGGGCTGGATGTTCGACACCGACCTGGGCGCCGCGTTCGCTCTGCCCGGCTGCCAAACCGCCGCGCTCGGCGTGTGGATTGCCACGCTCGGCATCTCCGCGCTCTGCATCAGCCAGGCTGCCACCATCGTCGGCTGGTGGCGCCGTACGAGCGCCGACACGCTCGTGCCCGAGATCGCGTGGGCGTTTCTGTGGACCGCGCTGTCCGGCCTGGTGGCGAGCGCACTGCTGCTGTGGGCGACGTCGGTAGTGCTGCTGGACTCCGCGCTCGGGATGCACCTCTTCGACGCAGCCGCGGGCGGTGATCCGCGGGTATTCGCGGACCTGTTCCGGCTCGTGGTCTCGTCGAGCCAGAGCATGCTCCTCATCGCCTCCCTCGGGACGGCGTTCGGCGTGCTGCGAGGAGCGGGACTGCACGGCGACGGCCTCGGTCCGAGGCACGGCGGGAGCGTCCCGGCCGCCGCCGCCATCTCGCTGCTGGGGATCACGGGAGTGTTCGTCTGGGCGGGGCCGACCGCCACCGTATCAGCCGAGGTCGGGGCACTGTCGGCCGACGCCGTCATGGGCGCTGTCGCGGTGGCGAGCTTCACGGTGGTGATCGTCGAGCTGGTCCGCTCGCTCGCCCAGCGCGGCGCGGCGGTCGATCCGGCTCGCCTGGCGGCTCTCGCCGCCATCCCGGCCGCCACGCTCGCGCTCCTGACCGCAGTGCCCTCGATCTTGCCGGCCTTGCGCACCGTTGCGTCACGCACCGTGCTCGCCACCACCCAGCTCCACCTCGCCACCTTCGCGCTTCCGGCGCTCGCCTTCCTCGCCGGCGCGCTGCGGGTCTGGCGCGGAACCGGGACGCGACTCGCCGAAGCGGTGACACGCGTCGCGGTGGGGATCGTCGCCATCGGCCTCGCCGCCACGTTCGGGCCGCTCTTCGTCATCGGGCTGGCCGGCCAGCCGTTCCGGGCGAACGCGTACCCCGACCAGCTTCAGGTGCTGCACGTCCTGTCGTTCGCGGGAAGCACCATCCTGTTCGCCGGGCTGGCCCTCTCGGCGCTGGTGCTCGCCCGGAACCTGCTCCACGACCTCGGCGCGCGAGCGGACGACGAGCCTGTCGGAGAAGTTCCTTCGCACGCCGACAGGCTCCTAGCTTGATGCTTCCGCGGGGGTCTGCTCCAGACCCCCGCCCCGAAGAAGGCGTGACCATTTCGGGGCCCCACCCCCAAGCCGGCTCGGCTTCGCTCAGGGGCCGAAGGCCCCGTGAACTCGCCTGCGGCGAGCCTAGGCGTGCGTCGGGAACGCATTGCCCGACACAAATCTAGGCCGCGAGCTTCCTCGCCTCGGTGATGACCTTGGCGCACGCCTCCGCGCAGCGCTTGCAGATCTCGTGGTCGGCCTCGTGCTTGCGGCAGACCTTCTCGCAGTCGCCGCACACGTCGGCGCACAGTCGCGCGAACGCCGCCAGCCGCTTGCCGCCCGCCAGCGCCATCGGCCCCGCGGCCGCGCACACCGCAACCATCTGCCGGACCTCGTGGGCACAGTCGGCGAGGGTGGTGTCCCCCTTGGACAGCATGTCGAGACAGTGCTGGAGGCACTCGTTGCCGGCGTCGACACACCGGCTCGCGGCCGCGGCGAACGCCGGCGCCGGTGCCACCGCGCCGTCCGCGGCCAGCGTCGGCGAAACGAGTCCTGCGGCCACCACGCTGGCGGTTCCTACGAGCACTTCTCGTCGTCCGATCGACATCGCTACGTCCTCCGTGGTCGTCGAGGGTTGGATGGCGCGACCTTTCGGGTCAGGGAATCACGATCACGCAACCAGGGCCAGTGGGGGAGCGGCCACGAACCACGCGACGATTTGTCGCATTCTGAGCGGCCGCGCGCGCCACTAGCTTGCGCGGGTCAACCAGCAACGATCCATCACCGAGTCCGAGGGGGAGCAATGAAGAGCATTTCGCGTGCGACGGTCGTGGTCGCCGGTTCGCTGGCGTACGGCCTCTTCGCCGCCGGCTGCGGCAGCGACGACAAGATCGTGTCCGGCCCGCAGCCGATCGAGATCCAGTTCGCTGCGCGCGTCGGATCCAAGCCGTTCGCGTGCGGCCAGACCCACGACGGCCTCGGCACCAGCAGCTCGCAGGGCACGCCGATGGACGGCCGCTTCTACGTGTCGGACCTCCACTTCGTGAACCCCGACGAGAGCGAGCGCTTCGTGACCCTCGAGCAGGACGGCGAGTGGCAGCTCGACG